>JBJOIB010000124.1:0-3461 GCA_046047375.1 Bacteroidota bacterium | reverse complement strand
CAGTTTTTGTAACCTTTGTGGCGAAAGGTTTTCTTTTCAGCCTGAACGGAGCATGTGTGCTTTTCTTTTTCAGATGCGCCGTTGTGCTTCATCGTTTTTGTTTATTTTCACGCCGAAACCTGAATGTCGTGCTATTTAGTCTCTTTGCATCCAGCCGCAACGAAGTTCCCCTCACCGAGGAGGAGTATCGCTCCGCGTTCAAAGAGTATTACAAATCCATAAGGTATTTCATCTATTATAAATGCTCAGATGAAGACCTGGCCGAAGACATAGCACAAGACACCTTCGCCAAATTATGGGAAAACAGGGAGAAGATTGACCGCAAAACCCTGAAGGCTTACCTGTATACCATTGCTAATAACCTGATGATCAATCAGATGAAGCGTAGGCAGCTGCACTTCAAGTTTCAAAGTACCCGAACTTCACTTCAAGACGACAAAGACGCCTCATACGCGCTCGAGATGGAACAGTTCGATGAACGCCTCCAAAAAGTGCTTGCGGCCATTCCGGATGGCGCGCGGGAAGTCTTTTTGATGAACCGATTGGAGGATATGAAGTACCGAGAGATAGCTGACCGCCTCGGAATCTCGATCAAGGCTGTGGAAAAACGCATGAGCAAGGCTCTTTCTGTCATTCGCGAGCAGCTTAATATCGAATTATGAAACGAATTCTGACACTCGTTCTTCTAGCGACGTGCGTGTGTCTTTCAGGATTCACCCAAGTACTTGATACCCCCGTTTCTTTTCACGCAAAGGATGTTCGCTTGTCTGCAGCATTGCGCGAAATCAGCAAGCAATCAGCGGTTCCGTTCATTTTCGACAGTAAAACCCTTCGGCAATTCAAAGTCTCTGCAGATGTTGATTCTGTTCAGATGGAATCATTGCTCGGTCAATGGCTCGCACCTATCGGATATCGTCCTTTGGAAATGAACGGAGCCGTAGCGATTGTTACAGATGATAGGCCAGCCACAAATGAGCGTGTTGAACCAGAACGGTCTGAAGTGACCATATACGGACGTGTGCGAAGTGCTGACGCCCTCGAACCCTTGCCATTTGCATCTGTTACCATGCCAGGTATTATGGGGGGGACACTCACAGATGAAAACGGCTATTTTTCTTTGCCGGGAGTTCCTACAGATACCAACACAATCGTGGTTTCGTACCTAGGTTTTTACGGTCATTCCATTCAACTAACACCAACACTTGCTAAAAGCCCTATTGAGGTGTTGCTCGACCGTTCACGCAATTTACTTCCTGTTGCAACCATAGAAACAAAATCGCCGAAACGCAGGTTGATTGCCGACGAACCCTCAACCCAAACCATTGATGTAAACCTTGCTGCAACACTTCCCCATTTCGGTGAGCCAGATCCCGTTCGTATGCTGCAATTGCTGCCGGGAGTGAGCGGTACACTCGAAAGCTCCGGAGCTTTTCATATCAGGGGAGGCGCCACGGATGAAAATTTAGTGATGCTCGATGGATTCACCATCTACTACCTCGATCACTTTTACGGCAATTTCTCAGCGTTCAACAACGCGGCAATCAAACATGTACGCATTCATAAAGGTGTGCTCGATGCACGATTTGGTGGACGCGGCTCATCGGTACTTGAAATAACAGCCAAACAGGGGAACCTGTTAACCTCATCAGGCAAACTGGATGTGTCGCCAACAGCACTGTCTGCCACCATAGAAACGCCAATATTGGCGCAAAGGGCTTCGATGATGATCTCCTTGCGCAGGTCGCTCGTGAATTATGACTTCAATGAAACGTTTCAACGCCTGTCGAGCCAATTCATCAACAACAGTTCTATTTCGGAAACAACAGATCAAACCGACCTAGCGCTTTCTGATTTTCGGTTTTTTGATGGATTGATGAAAATTGGATGGGAATCGAAAAAAGGTGATCGCTTCAGCTTTACAGGATATATGGGAAACGATCGATTGGTGCTGGAAACAGAACAGATAACGGGAGATGAAAGATACGAAATTGCCAATAACGATAATAGCTCATGGGGAACCACCGCGGGTGGATTTAGTTGGGACAAGAGGTGGAAGCCAGGGATATCGTCTCAAATGTCCATCGGACTCTCTGACTTTAAGAGTGAATTATACGGCTACGATGCGTCGTCAAATTTACTCACCAGCCTCAAAGATACGCTGTACTTCGATCGAAACTCGGGTTTGAGGGATGTTACCTTGCGTTTTCAACTCAACTATCGCAGAAAATACCATCAATTGTCGGCAGGATGGAATGCTACACGCTACAACCTAACAAATGACCGCCTGAATAGCCGCAATGAAATCAGTAGATCTACTGAGTCTGCAAGTTTGTTTTCGCTCTTTTTTCAGGATGTGTGGCAGAAAGCGAATTATGAGTTTCAAGGAGGAGCAAGGCTTTCTGCGGCGAGCATGTTCGGCGGATTGTTTTTGGAACCGCGCTTTCGTTTTCGCTACTTCATGGCAGAAAATTGGACGCTGTCTGGAGGAGCAGGACGAAATGTTCAGTTCATTCGCAATGTCAGACAACAAGATCTCTTTCTCAATACTGCTGACGAGTGGCGCCTCAGTAGCCCCTCTGAAATCCCCGTTCTCAAAGTAGATCAAGCAACCCTCTCAGCCCATTATAACAGGAGTATGTGGAGCCTGATGGTGGAAGGTTTTATCAAGAATTCACGCGGGGTTGTCGACGATAGATTGCGGTATCCATCAATCATGAACCCTGATGATACGGTAGCTCTCATCCGTGGAGACGGCTTCGCAGGAGGGGTCGAATTGCTTTTCTCGTTGAACAGGGGAAATCATACGGGGTGGATTTCATATACACTTTCGCGAACCATTCTTCAGTCGGATGACTTAGAAGCCCAATCTGCAGTAGCTCGTTACGATAGACCCAACGAACTGAAGGTAGTTTATAGCTATACAGGCAAGAAATGGTCGTATGGCTTGGTATTCGCATTTGCTGACGGATTGCCCTATACTCCTGTACTGGGGACCTACACCCTTACTTTAGTGAATGGAGAGCAGAGAACCCAAGTGGCATACGGGGATGTTAGTGCAGCCCGATTGCCCGCTTATCATCGATTGGATCTCTCCCTCAAGCGATTCTGGGAATTTTCAGGGAGTAAGCTTTCGGTAGGAGCCTCTGTTTACAATGCTTACAATCGAATCAATGTGCGCAATCGCTATTACCTGCTCAATGGAGTTTCTTCGGATGTTCTTGATATTGGTACGCGTGATCTTGTATTTTTAGGTGTTGTTCCATCCCTCAACCTATCATTCGAATGGTAAAATGGTATATCATAGTGGTCTATGCAATGCTGTTAGCGGGCTGCAAGGAGCCCGATGTAAATGCCATGGCTCGTGAAGAAATACTTGTGAATGCTTTTATTGCGGCAGGTGAACAGGTGAATAGCATCTACGTGGGGCGCATTGAAGGATTGAACGGGGCGGTAACAGCAGG
>JBJOIB010000123.1:0-6887 GCA_046047375.1 Bacteroidota bacterium | reverse complement strand
TCAAAGTCGGATTCAGTTGCTTGTGAGAAATAATTGCAGGCCAATGCCAATTGCCTCGGCGTTGCTCGATTGGAACGACTTAATCCGGAGCCATCAGCAATGTTGAGTCCTGTGCGATCCCAACCTCGGTAAGAAAAGTAATTATGAATCACCTCAACTCCAGCATCAATGGAACCCACACCTGATTGTGCCATACCTAGATGTCGCAGCAGTGCGGCTGCATACAAATTCACACTTTTTCGGTTGGTTATGTACACGATTTCAGACAAAGGAGGAGACAGCGTTTCAATTAGTGTTGTCAAAGATCCTGTTTCAACAGGCTTTCTGGACACGGTCATCTCCCCTTCCACTTTTATCCCTTTCATTTCCAGCGCCTTTTTGAGCTCATTGGCGAGCACTCGGGCGGGGTCAGGTATGGATCCACGGATAGGGAATGACTTGCTTGCTTTAGGAATGGAACCTCGAATAAAGCGCACGTTATCGAAAGGTTGTCCGTACACAAAGGCGTTGTCTTGTTTTCCTTCTGCAGCAATTGCTTCAGAGACAAAGGAGACGCCTGGCAATTCCGGAGTAACCCCCATTACTTTAACCTCATCACCGGCATTGGATCCAGAGGCGAGAGAGATCGTGCATTCATTGTCGAACACATTAACACTATGTACCGATGCACCGTAGTAATTTCCCACATCTTCAATGGGTGTTGAGCCTGCAATCACATCCCCATCGAAGTAGCTATCATCAATCACAATATTGCCGGTTATTTCTGAGATACCGGCCGCCTTGACAGCATAGACCCACTCTTCGAGGAAGTTCGCTGTGCCCTCTCTGAAAGACTTACTTCCGAGGGTTGGATCTCCAAATCCTTGCACGACGAGGTCTCCCTGAAGGGCGCCTTGCACGATGAGTCCGGAATACCGCAATCTGGTGGGGAATCGGTATGACGCCCCTAACTTCTCTAGAGCTACGTGTGTAACAACCGCTTTCATTGTAGAGGCTGTCATCAAGGATAAATCGGCGTTGTGAGCTTTCAGTTCAGCGTTGGTTTCGGCATCGAGCACACAGAAACCGATAGAGGCTCCTTTCAGTCTTTTATCAGATAATAGTTGTTCATCTGCTTGATCCAAAATCGCCATCGAAACGAAGGTTAAACCGAGTACAGACAGTAACAAGTAAAATCGTATTTTTGTAGGAATGTTCAGATTCATAGTATCACTAATTCTTGTGGTTGCAACCATTGCAACGAGCGCTCAAGGCCTATCAGGTGTTGATGAGCGTAAACGCGATGCGATGATAGCAAACCTGAACTTAACTCCAACACAGCAGGTTGAAATTGAGGCTATTTTTATGAAGTATGCCCTTAAATTAACCGAAGTGGACGAAGAAATCAAGAGAACGCAGACATCAGATTTACCGGAAGAACAAATTTCCGTACGTCTTATGTCCTACACGCAGGACAAGAAAGACTTGCGAGCGTTGCGTGATTTAGAACTTCTCGCAGTTTTGGATTCTGAACAGAAAAAAAAGTACGAAGAAACTATACAACCGTCTAAACCGCAGGTATTGCATTTTGGCTTGCACAACCGGGCCGATTGCAACGTTTGCAAGAAGTAACCTTTGAATTGATTTGAATAGCATGAGCAGTATCGCTTGCTCCTAAATTTTGATTTTTTGTAACTAATTCGATAATTCAATAAAATGTCGTTAAATCAAGACACATTAACACGCATTGCCGTGTTTTATGATGGGAATTTTTTCGCGCATGTAAGCGATTTTTATGCTTATGCCCATCCAAAAAGAGCTCGTATCAGCGTACATGGCTTGCATGAGTTCATTCGCGACGAAGTATCGCGCTTGATGCGCACAGAGTTTCGGCTTTGTCAGATTGTAGATGCTCACTACTTTAGAGGCCGCTACCGTGCTTCCTTGGCGAAAGACAAGGGGAACATGATCTATTATGAGCGGGTTTTCGACGATATTTTGATGACCGCGGGTGTAACAACCCATTACCTTCCATTGAAATCTTCAGGAGGGAGATGGCAGGAACGAGGTATAGATGTATTGCTCGCTCTTGAATCATACGAATTGGCCCTGCATAAAAAGTTCAATGTAGTTGTGCTCATTGCAGGCGACAGTGACTACGTACCATTGATCAAGAAGCTCAACTCCCTTGGCATTCGGGTAATGCTTCTTGCGTGGGATGTTCAAAGCATGAATGAATTTGGGCGAGATTTCAGCACCCGCACCTCTCAGGATTTATTAGATGCTGTGAGTTATCCGGTGAAAATGCACGATTTAATCGATGAGGGCATTCGCAACGCTGATGAGCTTGTTGAAGCATTGTTTGTACCTCAAACCGACTATCATAAACCCACAGATGACAGCGAGGAACGCGATTTTCCAGATGTTTCTAGTGCCATAGAAGAAGGAGAAGAATTTGACAGTCGCATTTTCTCATTGAAAGCTGGCTACGGATTCATTGAGGCCCGTCCGAACAATATTTTCTTTCATTACACCGACCTTGTTGATGTGGATTTCAACGAATTACAGGAGCAGGATAGCGTTCGATATGAGTTGGCTTTGAACGATCGAGGTGAACCGAAGGCCATTAAGGTTCGTCTATTGTGACCAAGAGAACCATTTGCTGTTTTTAGACTATCAGGTCTAACTTTCAAAGGAATGTCGACTAAATTGGTATTTTTCAAACTTACTTAGTCCACCTGTTTTATGACATCTTCTTTCCAATGACCAACCTAAAACAGCTATTGGAGCGCCATGGGGCTACTTTTACACTTGGAGAAATCAAAAGAGGTGATTACTTATTTCGCAAGGGGCAAGTAGACACCTCTATTTATTTTATTGAGTCAGGAGCGTGCAGGGTTATTTACGAAAGCGAAGATGGCGAAAACACCATACGATTTGGATATGCTGGATCTGAGTTGAGTGCATTGGACAGTTTTCTTGCACAAATTCCTACCTCCTATTCTTGTGAGATTTTGAAAAAAACGAGGTATTGTCGGTTGCTCAAATCCGATTTCGACCAAGCCAGAGCCGCTAGTGGAGTTATTGAAGCTACCTATTTAAAAATCCTGGAGCAGCTGGTACTGCAGCAAATGGAGCGAGAGATCGATCTTTTGGTTCCTTCGCCAGCGGAGCGACTTCAACGTTTGCAACGACGGTCTCCGAGTGTGTTTCAACACATTCCTCTCAAGCATATTGCTGCCTATCTTCGCATGACACCAGAAACTTTGAGTAGGTTGCGTAAATCTTGATTCAAATCAATGATAAAGAGGCTATCAAAAGTGAACTTTGAACGATGAAAAAGATGGCCACCGACACATTCATTGGGTTATTGCAAGGGCAATGTGACGCTCAGTTAGAAGCGATAGAAAAGTTCAAGACGTATTCCATTCAAGAGTTGCAAGCCCCCTCTTCTACCGGAGGTTGGAGCGTTCTTCAATGCGTTGAGCATTTAAACCTCTACTATGCTTTTTATCTTCCGGAGCTGGAAAGGAGTATAAAAAAACTCAAATCAGGCGACACGTTTCATTCAGGATGGTTGGGAAATTACTTGGCTGAGAACATTTTACCAAAGCCAGGCATGCGAACCATGAGGACATTTCGGAGCAAGGATCCTGCACCTAGTGAAGTGGATGTGATCGTGCTTGAACGATTTGCCATGCATGTGAAGCACATGAGAGCTCTTGTGGAGAAATTGAGGTCCAAAGATCCCGGTTCAGCGCGTTGCAAAACAACCCTTGGAAGCTGGATCAGTATTCGTGTTGGCGACACCTTTCGGTTTGTATTGAACCACAACCAACGTCATTTGGAGCAAGCCATGCGCAATGTGGTATGGTAACAGTCCCAAAAAAAACTTTAAGCTTTTTGTCTTTTAGCGAATCAAATATAACCTAGCTTTGCTGGTGTGAAGAACCGCATTTTAAGCGTTTTGTTGTTGATCGGGATACTGACTACAGTTATTCCGCACGAGTTCTTGCACCATCATGATCACCATGGGGGTAGTTGTGCGCATGAAGACCACATCCAATCATTTCAAGTTGAGGGGGTTAATTTTCATCCGAATCAAGAAGAGGATTGCACCATTTGTGATTACCTGCAAACCGTTCAATTCTTTTATCTACCGATATCCGACCAAGTAATTCGATCTACTGATTCGTTAGTAGCGTCGATCGTTGGACAACCCGAACATGAGATTCGGTCGTTTGGATCCTATCATACAGGAAGAGGTCCACCTCAGTTGTGACCCACCATCCACGCTGTACGCGTGATTCTGAAACTTGTATGATATCAGCATTTTATGAAATTACTGCACGTTGTGTGGTTGATTTTGTTGTTGCCTTTATGGAGTTATGCACAACAAGATTGCCATTTTACGGTGCGAGGCCATGTAGTTGACGCCCATAGTGGGCAGCCGCTTGGCTTTGCGCACGTTTACATTCACGCCCAAGGGAAAGGTGCACAGTGCGACAGTTCCGGAAGTTATGTTATAAGCAGCCTATGTTCAGGTCATTACACGCTGAATGTTAGTTACTTAGGAACAATTCTGATGGGAATGGATTTGCATTTGCGGAGTGACACCCTTATAGATTTACGTCCGGAAATTCACCCCGAGGAATTGAATGAAGCCGAGATAGCTATTGTTGGACCGGCCAAAGCGAGTGAAACTCGTTTGAACATGATTCAACCTGGGAAATTGTCCCTAATCGGAACAGATATAGCAGCGACGGCTTCTAGTTTACCTGGAGTAAGTCAGCTACAGACCGGCCGCATATCCAAACCTGTGATCCATGGTATGACAGGTAGCAGAGTGATATTGGTAGACAATGGCGTTCGACTGGAGAGTCAGCAGTGGGGAGTTGAGCACGCACCTGAGATAACGGTGAGTGAGCGCACCCGAGTTACAGTTTTGAAGGATGCTGGAACCCTGGTATACGGTGCCGACGCCATTGGAGGTGTTGTGTTAACCGAGCAAATGACTGTTGAAGATACCTTGCATGTACTCGCTGTTCTCGAAGGTCAGAGCAATGGCCGAGGAGGTAAAGTGCGGGCGGTGGTTGAGGATCGACCGGGAAAGCGAGATCGCTTTTATTACCGGTTGAGTGGTGAAACGGGGTTGTTGGGCACGATTAAAACCCCTGATTACTTTCTTGACAACACAGGGCATAAGCAGCAGGCCGTTGGTGTTCTTTCGGGGTACACCAGCGGAGGTTTTGAAATTGAGGGAGAGTACAAGTTATTCAATGCTACCACGGGCATTTTTTCAGGATCTCACATTGGTAATTTAACCGATTTGCGTGCTGCGCTTGCATCTGAACGGCCAGAGACCAGTGACACATTCAGCTATTCGATAGGCAGACCTCGGCAGGAAGTTGTGCACGAAACAGCGAGGATGGGTTTGGAATGGAAAACCGGTAGATCCCTTTTTTCAGTTGGGTACTCGCAACAATACAATTTGCGGCAGGAATTCGACAAGCACGTACCACGGAATGATTCTATAGCGGCGTTGAATTTACCGGCATTGCATTTAGAGATGAGCACTCGGCAACTGAGAGGTGGTTGGGATTACAGGGTAAGGGAGATGGTTTATAAGTTGGGAGTTGAGGGGGCGGAGGTTGTGAATACCTTTGAGGGGAGGCTGTTCATTCCCAACTATGTACGTTATGTGACAGGAACGTATGTTTTATTTCAGGCACCCCTATCCAATCGCAGAATTTACGTGGATTTGGGGGCTCGATTCGATGCAATCAATCAATCTGTCTACCGTCGACTTGGCGATCATGTAGTTTCCACGAGACATAACTTTTCTGGACTTTCGGGAACTGCCTCTGCCACCTTTCAACTTCGTCAAAGTCGTTCATTGCAAATACGCACTGGTAGTTCATGGCGAGCGCCATCAATAAATGAGTTATACAGTTCGGGCTTGCATCATGGTGCTGCAGCGATGGAGTATGGGGATACAACCTTGAGAGAGGAGCGGATGCTTCACGTGGGGTTGATCTACAACTGGCGAACAGAGAAGAGTGAATTGGTGGTGGAGGGCTATTTCAATCGGTTCAACAACTTTATTTATTTGCGATCTGCGGGGCGATTGGAATTGACGATACGTGGGGCGTTTCCTGTTTTTGAGTATGCCAATGCTCCAGCGCGGGTGATGGGCACAGATGTACGTTATGTGACAGCAATTCAAAACGGCTTGAAAGTGCACGTAACTGGCTCATACATAGCAGCACGGACAGCTAAAAAGCAGTATTTACCGTTTATTCCTGCCAACCGAATTCGATGTGGAATAACCTTCGAACCATGGAAGAAGGCTATTGAATTTGGGGCATATGTAACAGCAGTTGCACGACAGTACGCCTTTGAGGAATCATTTGAGCTTATTGCTCCACCATCGGGGTATGCATTGTTATCTGCGACCATTCGTTACCGGCTTAGACTTGGCTCGAAGCCACTTGAATTGCTCCTTGTAGGAGAGAATTTGAGCAACCAACGCTATCGGGAGTACATGAATCGATTGCGTTATTTCACCAACGATGCTGGGCTGAACATTCAGCTTAAAGCGTCATTAAAAATTTGATTATCAATTATTTAAATATTTCAGTATGAAGTACACAATTAGCTCATTAGCATTTTCAATTCTTGTCATTTTCGCTTCTTGCAAGAAAGACAATGATGAAGTAACCACTCCTCCAATTGTAAATGAAGAGGAAGTAATCACCACTTTGACACTTCAGTTTACAGAAACGAGTGGTGCTGAAGATCCATTTACGGTGACCTTTCGCGATCCAGATGGAGATGGGGGGTTATCGCCAGACATTTTTGAAAGCATAACACTCACCAATGGCTTCAACTACAACTGCTCTATATTG
>JBJOIB010000122.1:0-9450 GCA_046047375.1 Bacteroidota bacterium | reverse complement strand
GCCGCGAACCCATGCTCCAGTAGTTTCATCGAAATACCCGTGTGAAAGAGGCACAACGCTAAAGGTTGGACCAAAGGCAAACTCCAAACCGTTCTTGTTGTTGCGCAAGCCATTCATTACGGTCACACTTGGTATGAAAAGTCCTTGGTCCAAGCCCGTCATCATTGGAATGAACTCGAATAAGGCCTGGAAGTTTCCCTCATTCAAATATTGCTTCTCGAACTGATAACCGAATTGGAACATCACAGGACTGGCATCAAATCCCCCAACATCAGTGCTTTCAGCTAATCGTGAGGCTAGGTTTCCCTGAAAAACTGTAAATCCCATGCGCGGGCCGTCTGAACGCAAGCGCAGTTGATACGGGTTGTTGAATGAACTCTCATAATCGTTTTTCACCGTGAGCTTCTTGCGCAACTCCTCATCTACTGGCTGTTCGAACATTTCGGCAAGGGTGATCACCACCATCTGCTTGATTTCAGTTTGCAACTGCAAATATTCTGCGGTATGCTCCATCTCTACCTTTCCCGATGCCACATCAATCAAGCGAAAGTTTACCACGATGTTGTCTCCCAACTCAAGAATGCTTCCAGTTAACATCTTATCAACGTTCAGCTGCTTTCCGATCTCGATCAAACAAATTTTCGAGTAGCAGCCTGATAGCTGAATACCGTCTCGTTTGATTAAATACAGCATGTCGTATTTGTCGAGCAACTCAAAGTTTTGGTTTTTCGACATTTCAATCATGATGTGCTCTTGAACAGGATAGAAGGTTGGGTTGCTAAACTGCATGTTGATGTCTATGTCACCTACAGCAAGCAGTGGCTTGTGGGTGAAGGTTGGTTGTGCCTGTGCGGCGATGATTAACGCAACGGTTAAAAAGAGGGTTGTAAAAAGTGATTTCATTTTCTTTCGTTTTTGTGATGAGGCAAAGTTGCGGCAGTCTGCTCGGCTGATTTTACGGTTTTCTGCCATTTACTTCCAACCTTATTGCTGTTTTTCGTTAATTATACCCCCATAAACAGATATCAATAGCTTTTTTTGCATGCTTGGTTGATTTTTGTATCCATATTTGCGCTATTTGCATTTTATTGTCTCATATTTTATTACTTTTCGCAAATGAAAAGTGGTGTTTATCAAGAACAGTTCATCGCCTTGCTGAAGCATTTGGTTCCAGCACAAGTCAATTTAGCCCGCGATATCTCAGAGCTTCTCAACATAAGTGCTGATGGTGCCTACCGACGGCTGCGGGGAGAGACCGCATTTTCACTCGATGAAACGGTTCAAATCTGTATCCACTATCACATTCCACTTGAAGCGCTGAACGACCGCGTAGATGATGTAGTGACCTTTCAATACACGCAGCTCTCGAGCGGATTGGAGGCATTCAACGCGCACATTGCCGCTTTGGGTAACCATCTTCGCCAAATTCGGAAGCATGAACAGGCAGTGATACACTATGCCGCCGAAGACATCCCCTTGTTCTATCATTTCGGATTTGAAGCCCTCGCTCAATTCAAGGTGTTTTATTGGCAAAAATCCATCCTCAACCTAACCGACTTGGATGCTCAGCATTTCTCCGCAGGCGTGTCCTACTTACCAGCCGATGAACTCGTCGATTTGTATAATCAGTTCGCTAAAATTCCTTCCGTTGAAATATGGACGGAAGAAACCATTGCAAGTACCCTCCAGCAAATCAAATTTTACTGGGAAGCCGGCTTCTTCAACGCTGCAAATGATGCTTTGTTGGTGTTGGACGATGTTGATAAACTACTAAGTCGTATTTCTCGGCAAGCTGAAATAGGACAGAAAATAAATGCCGCAGGCGCCTCAACTGGGGTTCAGTTTCAGCTTTACCTGTGCGACCTGATGATTGGGAACAACTCCATCTTAGTAGAAATGGGTGAAAGCAAGGTGTCGTTCATCGGCTATAACACCTTCAACAGCATTCACACCCGCAACCGCATCTTCAATAGCGAGCACGCCCAGTGGGTAACAAACCTGCAGAGTAAGTCGATTCAAATAAGTATGATGGCAGAGAAAATACGCAACCAGTTCTTCAAAGCCCAAAGTCGCAAGGTGAACGATATGCGTGTGCTTATCAGCGGGGAGACCACCTGAAAATAGCTCTCACATTGCACTTTACACTTTAAAGATCCATCATTTTGGTTCAATTGATACCGGAATCAGTGTGAAAACCCGGCATGGTTTGTCGCGGTCCGACGGGGGTGAAAATCTACCCAACGACCGGAAGGCGCGCAGCACCGCAGCATCCAACTCGGCAGAGTTGAGTCCGCGAACAATTTCACAGCTTTCAACTTCACCAGTTGTATCTATAACAAGCTTCACGAAAACCCTTCCTTTGATCCCTTTTTGAGCTACTTCCTCAGGTAGACGAAGTTTTTTGGCCACGTGTTTCTGAATGGCATCGTAGGAGCATTGAGCCGGATTGGCGTCGTCAGCAGTGCACCTGCCATAGAGAGGAGGCGAGCTTACCACAGCAATGGGCAAGGGCTCGTTTTCATCGAAATCAGGTTCTTGCACAGCTATCACAGGCATAGACTCCGCGATGATCAAGTCTTTATCGTCGTCTACGGCTTCATTGAAGATCCATGCAAAGCGGTAGATGAAGTTGGTAAACCCTTGATCATTCGTTCCCTCCGCCTCAACAACCTGTACTTGCACAACCCCCAATTCGTTCTCGGTAACGGAGTAGATGTTAGCAGCAACTTTTGGCATCGAGGTGGTGATGAAGTTCACTTGCTTTGTTGCCGCCTCTTCGTTTGCAGGCGTCACGTAGCATTCATAGGCCACGCCGTTGGTGTCTACAAAGTAGCGGAGAGCAAAATTCTTGGTGCTTACATCGAGCATCCGTTCCCCAGAATAATACCCTGGACTTGAAGAAATTGATGCTTCCGAAAAGTAGGATGCGATGGTGAGCGTATCAATAGGCAATGGCACCGCGATTTGAGCCGATAGTGGACTCCACACGCCAAAAAAAACGACAAAGAGACAAAGTACAGAGGAACGCATCGGTTTTTGAGATAAAGTTAATCCTCCTAGATATGGTAAATTGAAACTTCTAATGCGCATACCAAAGGCAAGACGTATAAATAGTATCGAACGAAAAGTAGCCCCGCCGGGACTCGAACCCGAATCAAAAGTTTAGGAAACTTCTATTCTATCCCTTGAACTACAGGGCCATACCCTTGCGAGTAATTGAAAGAGCCCGCTATTGCGGGCCTCTGGTGCGCCCACCAGGGCTTGAACCTGGGACCCCCTGATTATGAGTCAGATGCTCTAACCAACTGAGCTATGGGCGCTGTTCTAAGAACGCCGCAAAGGTAAACATTTCATTCTTTTCACCTAATCTTTTTCTCCATAATGCCACCCAAAAACACAGCCCAAGGCATACCAACCCAAAAACACCATTTGGAATAAACGAAAAGTCACTCCTTTTCCACGCAGACGTGCACGCGTGTAAGCCGCCTCGCGCACCAAAAACACTTTTTCTTTCCTGGCAACGCCTGAAGCGCATGCATACGCCAACTTGAGTTCTGCCAGCCGATGGCGGTAAACCCCGCGCTTGAAGTCGTCAGACAACACCCTGTTCCGAGTATGTACCCGTCTCAACGCTACCACCCGATTCCACTCATGTCCCACCAATCGCTGACTATGCGCCAATCGCAGTATCCACTCGGTGTCTTGGTGTAACCGCAAACTGGTGGCAAAACCACCTACGCTTAAGGCTCTTTCCCTCCTTACTAGCAAGCCATTCAAGTGTATCCATCCCGCCTCATCCCGCAACAACACGCGGTACAACTCTTCCGGTGGAACCGTGCGCGTTATTCCCGTTACGTCGTTTTTATTCCCCGATAAAGACATGCGCGATTCATGTTCTTTTCGTGTTTTCTCATCGGTGTACAATGTACCTACAGCGCCATAAACCCCATCTACATCCGGATGAGTGACCAAGAACGGGAGCGCCGCAAATCGATCTGCTACCATTAGGTCATCGGCGTCTAAAAAGGCAAGAAACTCACCTGTGGCTGCCGCCATTCCCCTATTTCGGGCGTCAGAAACACCCTTGTTAATGCCTGGGCTTGGTAAAAGATGCACTCGCGGGTCTTCTTGTTGCAGTTGAAGCGCCACCTCACGTGTGTTGTCTGTAGAAGCGTCATCCACCAACACCACCTCCTTCACCTCATCAAAAGCCAACGCCGACCGCACCGCTTCCTCCAGAAAAAGACCTGCGTTGTAGGCAGGAACAATCACTGAGACTTTATGGCTGGTAGGGTTACTTAACGAGCTCATGCGTGGGTTGTATTCTTCTTTTCTGTTTCCTGAATGTACAACAACAGCTTCGCATAATGTGCATCAGCGCTTAAAACCTCCGTGTTGCCGAATAAAACAAATTGTTTCCGCGCACGCGTAATGGCCACATTCAACTTTCTATCTACTTCAACACCATCTGTAATTACGTCTTTGATCATGGCAAGCGCTTCTGTTCGGTGAACCGTAGTGCAAAACAGAATCACATCGCGCTGGCTTCCCTGGTAGCGTTCAACCGTATCAACGCTGACTACAGCTTTCAATCGCTTCCTGATTTCGGCTGCCTGAGCTCGAAAAGGAACCACCACACCCAGGTCATCAGGAGCAATGCCCGCTTCAAGCAAGCGTTCTACCTCTGCAACCACAGCTTCTGCTTCAGCAATGTTCGTTTTTTCGTTTTGTCCGCCAGCGGCGTCGATGTGAACAAAGCGCATCCTTTCGCACGTGTGTTCTCCCAGCATTTGCACATCGGGTTCCAATTGATGGCTTACCCCCGCAGAATGCAGCACGCCATCGTACCATTCGTGGTTTACAAACGAAGCAATCACCGGATGCATCCGTCCCTGACGAGCTAAAACACCTTTGTTTTCGGCGTCGTTTAGTCGGAGAAGACGATCGAACAACGAGTCTGAAAGATTGTGCAGGCCAACGGCACGAAGCACATCGTTCTCCACTTCGGTTTCATTGCGCATCTGCAGAGATACTGCTGGAAGTTGCTTTTGATCGCCTATGAGGATAAATTTACGCACTTTCGAAAGCAGGTTGATCAACAGGGGTTCTACCACCTGCGATGCCTCATCCACAATAACAGTGTCTATTTCGAACAAGCGAATCAGCTCTCCCTTGGTAGCAGCTGCTGCAGCCGTGCATACTACTATTTTTCGCTGTTCCAACTCCATTCGCAAGGCATCCCTCCCTGCCACTTGAGACGCCACGTTTTGCACCAGTTGAGGGCGATACCGCTCATCGCACGAAGTGCCTGTACCTATTCTAAAATAACCATCTTCCCCCACCTCATCCATGTCGTGTAGCACCTGACAAATTTCGTCGGCGGCCCGATTGGTGTATGCAATCAATAGCATCCTTTTGAGGGTGTTCGCCCGCTTGAAAGCACGCACATAATGACTTAAAAACCGCGTCGTTTTTCCAGTGCCTGGCGGACCTACCAACAAAAACAACCGTGGCGCTGCTGCTGCGCGCAAAAGGGTGGTGTGAAGTCCTTCATCATCATCCATTGCGGGCACATCAAACTCAGGTGTGGTTGCTACAGAAGCCGGCTTCAGCAATCCATCGTCGTTCGCGTGTTTGTTCACACAAAATTCAAACAACTCCCTAAGCATAGCCCCATGCACTACATCGAGGTGGTCGTGGTGAATCATCCATCGTTTGCCCGTTTCAAAATAGCCTGTAACGCGTTGTGGGTGGCGAAAGAAGAGCGTGAAACACCCCTCCTCATCCGGATCGTCTTCTAACACACCTTTCGATAGCTGCACACGTCCTACATCGAAACCGCCTTCTTCGTGCTCAGGATACAGCAAACACAAATCCCCGGCTCTGAAATCGTAAGCGCCACTGTTCGGCGACTCTAATTTAAAACGCAACCGCGGCTTATCAGAATCCAGTTCATTGGCTATTAGGAATGCCGGACCCAATGCAGTAGCGTCATCGCCTGACCAGATGCTCCGCGCGCCCTTCCGCACCCCATGCCCCATTCGGGCAAGCCATTGTTCCCTTACTATGTACCGTAAGTACGTCGCAAAATAGTGCTGCCTTATGGAATTCATAGCCGAAAGTTGCTCCGTTAATCCGCTAAACCGCTCAGTGAAAAAGGCTGGTATACGCGCCTCCACTGCGGGTAATTGGGCCATTTGCATTATGACCCCCATCACCTGGGCAGTGGAGGTAGCCCGCACTAGTTCTTTCTCCAAAAATACTGCGGTGTTTCTTGTTTGAAGCACCTGCAATGATGCCCGGGCATCCAGCTTTACCTTGCGCAAATTGGTGCCTTGACGAGCCGACGAATACAGCAAATACACTCCGCTCAATTCCCAGGAGAGTCCTAACACCCTGTTTATAAGCATGTTGTACATGTGTGCTTGGTACGCATGGTTTTCATTTACGGCGGCGTCATCGTCCTCCGGCCACGGGGGTTTACCCGATTTCAGCTCCACCAGTGTGCTCGTGCTTCCCAACCTGGTCATGGCGTCTAATCGGCCTTGTAGCCCTAACTCGGGCGATAGAAAAGCGGGTTCCAACATGGTTGTATTTCGCAGCAAAGGTGGAGATAGTCGCTGAAAATCATGGTTCGTTACAGCTTGGAGCACACGGAACTGGTTGCGCGCATCTTCGCGCATGAAACGTAGTAACTCTGCATCGGTTGGAAACAGCGACATGTATTCAAGGGCGAATCCTGAAAAGCTGCTTTTGAACAACTCTTGAAAAGACAGTTCCGGTTGTGTCAAAATAGCATCGAGGAAAAAATTCGCCAGATTTCCCTTGAAAATGGGCAGGCTGTATTCTTTTCTGCGCAGTTTGTTCAAAAACGCCAGCGCTGGCACAGCGAATGATACGCCGCCAAACCTTTGAAAACACTCTGCCAACGCAGATACATCAAACAAGTAATCGGGCTCATACACCCAGAGTTCAGCCTTGATCAACCGGCCATTTTCGCGAATGGATGGCTGAATCAATCCCAACGTGTCTCCCGCTTTCAGAAAATCAACTGCTAAATCGCCAGCAGGCACAAAAACACCCTTGTTGTCTGCACAAACCCACCCTTCGCCGTCTTGTTCAACAAGCGTTACCTTAATAAAGTCATTTTTTTTCACCGTCATCGCGTGACCAAAGGTCTGCAATCAACGTCTAAAAAACATCGTTGTTTATGACCAACTTTGTAAACAAACCGGTATTTTTCACCATCGTAAAAAACGCGCATCGCACAAACGACTCATCGTGCTGATAAACAACCACTAACCATGAAAAAGATCCTATTTTTCTTCGCTACTCTTTTCGTTTATTCTTTAACCCCTGCTCAGGAAATGGTCGATTTACTCGCCTCAGCCCCGGGAGTCATGGTAACCGAACAAACGGTCAAGGTGCAAAAAAACCAGATGAATGCCTTTCGTGTGCAATTGCACGGGAAGTCAAGCGATGTAGAAAAGGCTCTTCTGAAGTTTTTTGAGTCGAAATACAAGGCCAAGTTTTCCAAAAACAAAGGAGCACAAGAAGCACCTGGCCTCATGATGGGCGACGTGATTGCTGAAACCGTTACCCTGCTGGTGCTCACAGAAGAAAAAGACAACTTGGTGCAGGCTTTTGTAGTGGTTGACCTTGGAGGAAAAGCGCTGAGCTCAAGCGACAACGGGGCCGCAGCAGATAAGATGGAACTGGTGCTTTTGAACTTCGCACGCACCTATTATGGTGATTTGTACAAAGACACCATCGGTGATCAGGAAAAAAACCTCGGCAAAGCGGAGAAAGAATTTGAAAAAGTGGTTTCTGAAGGCGAAAAACTGGTGAAAACGCGCGAGCAAAAAACCGAAGATATCGCCAAAGCTGAAAAAGACATTACCGATGCTCAAGCGAAAATTGAACAGCTGAAAGCCGATATCGAAAAAGCAAAAAGCGAAATCCAGGAGCTAGAGAAGAACATCGAAAGCAACAAAACCGACAAAGAAAAACAAGACGCAGCCGTAGCTGCTGAGAAAGCCCGTTTGGAAAAACTCAAAGCCGCGGCAGCTTCTGTGGGCAAATAAGAGAAGTATTTGCGTAGTCGGTCTTATATTCAGACCTTTGCACCCGCAAATCCAAATCCCCATATCGTGCTCACGGTTTCAAATCTATCTCTTCAGTTCGGAAAACGCATTTTGTTTGATGAGGTGAACATTAAGTTCGCCGGCAACAACTGCTACGGTGTTATTGGTGCCAATGGTGCCGGAAAGTCTACCTTCTTGAAAATCATCGCCGGCGACATGGACCCCAACGGTGGACATGTTTCGCTTGAACCGGGTAAGCGGATGGCGGTGTTGAAGCAGAACCACTTTGAATTCGACGAATGCACAGCATTGGATACCGTTATGATGGGTCACAAACCTCTGTGGAACATCATGAAAGAAAAGGATGCCTTGTATGCCAAGCCTGATTTTTCGGAAGAAGATGGTCTTCGTGCGTCGGATTTGGAAGCTGAATTTGCAGAAATGGGCGGGTGGAATGCAGAAAGCGACGCCGCATCGTTGCTGAGCGGATTGGGCATTACTGAACAAGACCACTATACCCTGCTGCAAGATCTCAGCGGTAACCAAAAGGTACGCATACTCCTTGCTCAGGCACTCTTTGGAAATCCTGACTTGTTGATTCTCGATGAGCCTACCAACGACCTCGATATCATGACCATTTCGTGGTTGGAAGATTTCTTACTCGACTTTCCAAATACGGTGATCGTAGTATCGCACGACCGTCACTTCCTCGATACTGTGTGCACTCACATTGTCGACATCGATTTCAGGAAAATTAAACTCTTTACCGGGAACTATACATTCTGGTACGAATCAAGCCAATTGGCACTGCGTCAACAAGCGAACGCCAACAAGAAGGCTGAAGACAAAAAGCGCGAATTGCAAGAGTTCATCGCGCGATTTAGCGCTAACGCTTCGAAGTCGAAACAAGCTACGAGCAGAAAGAAGTTGTTGGAGAAAATCAACGTTGATGATATTCAACCGTCTTCTCGACGTTACCCGGCTATCATCCTGCAACAACAGCGAGAGGCAGGCGACCAAATTTTACGTATCGACCACTTGTCTAAGGCCGTTGAAGGAGAAATGCTCTTTTCTAACCTCAGCCTCAATGTGAACAAGGGCGATAAAGTGGCCTTCATCTCTAAGAGCGGATTGGCTACAACAACCCTCTTCCGTATCTTGATGAATGAGATTCCGGCTGATTCCGGCTCCTTTGAGTTCGGTCAAACCATTGGTGTTGGTTACTTGCCGAACGACAATACCGAATATTTCTCAGGCGATGACAACCTCATCGATTGGCTGCGTCAATATTCTGCTGAAAAAGATGAGGTCTACATTCGTGGCTTCCTTGGCAAAATGCTCTTTTCAGGCGAAGAAACCCTAAAGC
>JBJOIB010000121.1:0-4645 GCA_046047375.1 Bacteroidota bacterium | reverse complement strand
GATAAATGGACATCCTCGCCTTTTTCCTCCACGCGGTATTCGTCTTCATCCCCTTTTATCAGCAAGTCGCCGTCCCAGCCTACGATACTGAGATCACCATCAATCACATCCACAATGATGTTGGGAGATTTACCTGCAGAAATTGTCTTGGTCATGAACTACTCCTCCTCACCGCGCAATATGCGCATGGCCTCGTCGGCAGAGATATTGCCTGATTCTAATTCCGCTAATACTTCATTCCTTTTTTCTGCACTAATATCTACAATTTCTTCCTTGCCAGGTTCAAAACCCAAGGCACGAATCACTTCATGCAGCCGGTTTCGAATCGTCGGGTAGGAAAGACCGAGGTCTTGCTCCATCCGATTTATTTTTCCTTCGTTGCGGACAAAGGTCACAATGAAATCCAGGTGGTCTTCAGTCAGGTGCGCAAATGGCCCACCAGTGAAACGTCCCTCAATGGATGTATCACACGACGAGCAATGCAAACGAGCAACTGTTAATTCAGAACTACAAACCGGACATCGAGTTGGTGCTGGGTGCATAATGTTCCTCCAGGGTTATTCATTGCGCTTTCCTGCAATGCCAAGATAGCGTCGGAATATTTCACTTTTAACAAGCGGGACTGCAATATTTTGTCTCGAATCTTATTAGCCATTCAAATTTCTAAACTTATTATATTCAATTATTTACAATTGTCAAGGTTAAACTTCATTATTCTAATTTAATATGCAGGTATTTTGAATATTTTACTCAGAATATCGATTTTTGTAAGATACATAAATTTTAATGAGCACAAAAGTCTTTTGTCGATCTAATTTTCAATCCAAACAGGAGCCAAAAAATGACAAAAAAACTTCTTCGCGCACTTGACACAGAACAAGCGTTCGAGTATTATTTGTAGCACAAATGAGCGAATAATGAATGCTCAGGAGGCATAAATTATGATGGTACGAAAAAGCAAAGGGATTACCGAAAAGCACATCAAAGTGCTGGAGTTTGTAAACGAGTATCAGTCCGAATTTGGGCGACCACCCTCAATTCGCGAGATAGGCGAGAAGGTCAAGATTTCCTCCACATCCGTGGTGAATTACTATCTTGAACAGCTCGAGAAAAAAGGATACATTGAGCGCGACAATCGCGTGTCGCGCGGTATGCGCTTAACTGACAAAGTTAACGAGATTGTTCAAGTGACATCCGATATGTTACGCGTTCCAATTCTTGGCCCCATTGCAGCTGGTCCCCTAATGCTCGTACCCGAGCCTGGCGTCAACTACATGAACGATAAAGAATTTGATGCTGTTGATATTGCACGCAGCCTCCTGCCTGCAAAAGAAAAGGGAAACGACCTTTACGCACTTGAAGTAAAGGGGGATTCAATGATTGACGCGATGATCAATGACGGTGATATTGTTGTCATGAAACCCGCCATAGAAGCAAAAAATGGAGAAATGGTTGCCATTCGGTTGGAAGATGAATACACACTAAAGTATTTCTTCAAAGAAAAAGAACAGTATCGCCTACAACCTGCAAATCCTGCCATGAAACCCATCATGCTCAAGAAATCTGCGCCTATAGAAATCAAAGGCAAGGTTGTTATGGTGATTCGTAAAATGCAAAAAATGGCTTAGGCCAAGTAAGAAAGAGAATCAAAAAGACGGATCGAAAATCGATCCGTCTTTTTGATTCTTGGGAGAAACTACTCAAGTACGATGGCAGCGCCAGCTTCTTCGAGCTTCTTTTTGGCATCTTCAGCGGCATCTTTACCAACGCCGGAAAGAATCTTGGAGCCAGCGGTTTCAGCCAAAGTTTTGGCTTCGCCGAGGCCGAGGCTCGTCAACTGACGAATAACCTTGATGACATCGATCTTCTTTGCGCCGGTATCCTTGAGAACAACATCGAACTCGGTCTTCTCTTCTACAGGCTCAGCAGCGGCAGCGCCGCCGGCAGCAGCAACAGCGACTGGCGCAGCTGCGGAAACGCCCCATTTTTCCTCGAGCATCTTTACCAATTCCGCCGCATCAAGGACGGAAAGTGTGGAAAGTTCTTCCACGATTTTTTCAAGTTTTTCAGACATTACTTTTACTCCATTACACAATATGATAGATTTATTTTTATAGCGTATTGATCCAGGTCAATTACGCTGCAACAGGGGCTTTCTCTGAGAAAGCTTTGATAACAGCTGCCAATCCGCGAGCGGGTTCGGCAATCGTGCGCACAAGCTTCCCAGCAGGAGCCTGTAAAACACCCAATAACTGGGCACGGACAACCGGCAACGGCGGCAAACTCGCCAAAGCCCTGACCTCAGCAGCGCTTAACACTTGCCCGGCCATAAATCCGCCTTTTACTTTGACGAACTCATTGCCTTTTGTAGCGTCATTCAACGCCTTCGCTGTGGAAGCCGGATCTGTGAAAGCAAACGACACAGCCGTACTATTCAAAAAGAATTCATCAGGGAAACTCATCCCTTTATCTTTAAAAGCGCGGCGCGCCAATGTGTTCTTCAATACATGGAACTCACCGCCGGTCTCACGAACCTTGGCGCGGATATTGTCCAAGTCTTTCATCTTCACACCGGTATATTCAACTACGACCACTGCCTGACACTTTTGAAGCCATTCAGCATACACAGCCAACACTTCTTCTTTACGTGCTTTTGAAACTGCCAAAAAGTACTCACCTCCTTTCAATAAAAAAGTCTTTGCCACTCTATTGGCAAAGACTTTCAGCATAACCCAAGGAGGGATTATTGCCTTTTGTCTTCACCTAAGCAGGAGATTAAGTCCCATTTACAAGGGACGCCTGCCTTCACTGGCGAAGTGGCTTATTTAGGAAATCGAGTTATATTTTACTCGGAAACCTCAAGTTTTTGGGTGTCGCTGGGATTAACTTTAATTCCAGGCCCCATCGTCGTGGACAAGGAAATATTCTTGATATATTCGCCTTTTGCTCCGGAAGGGCGCGACTTATGAATTGCATCCATCAACGCAGCAAAATTCTCGAAAAGCTGATCCTCGCTAAATGAGACTTTACCAATCATCACATGGATATTGGCTGTCTTATCAAGGCGGAACTCCACACGTCCAGCCTTTGCTTCTGTAATAGCACGAGGAAGATCATCGGCACTAACAACAGTTCCCGCCTTTGGGTTTGGCATCAGACCGCGCGGCCCAAGTACACGACCCAAACGTCCAACCTTACCCATCGCATCAGGTGTTGCTATTGCCACATCATAATCCAATGCGCCGCCTTCAAGCTTTTTCAAAGTCTCGTCGTCATCAGCAACCAGATCGGCTCCTGCTGAGCGAGCTGCCGCAGCACCTTCACCTTGGGCAAAAACCAACACCTTTACAGTCTTACCCAATCCATGCGGCAAAACAACAACATCACGAACTTGCTGATCCGCCTGACGTGGATCAAGCGCTGTGCGCAAATGAACTTCTACTGTCGAATCAAACTTGGTAATACTGGTCTCTTTTGCCAGCGCAACTGCCTCGCGAGAGGAATATTCCTTATTCGGGTCAACCTTTGCCAGAGCAGCTTTATATTTTTTTCCGTGTTTAGCCATTTTATCCTCCGTGGTGCAAGCGGGTCAATAATAGACCCTCCCACAAAATTATTTAGTAATCGTAATGCCCATTGAGCGGGCCGTACCTTCGATTTGTTTGATAGCGCCATCAAGATCGATCGCGTTCAGATCTTTCATCTTCAATTCAGCGATCTCTTTCACTTGAGCACTTGTCACCTTCCCAACTTTTTCTTTGTTGGGAACTCCAGATCCCTTTGCGACCTTTGCAGCTTTGCGCAACAAAACTGCCGCTGGAGATGTCTTCAAAACAAAGGTGAATGAACCATCGGTAAATACTGTGATTTCAGCCGGCAGTATCTCGCCTGGTTTATTCGATGTACGTGCATTGTACTCTTTACAAAAAGCCATGATATTGATGCCATGGCTTGCCAAGGCCGGGCCAACTGGAGGGGCCGGATTAGCTTTCCCAGCTTCAAGCTGGAGACGAACGATTGCCTTAAACTTCTTTGCCATTATTACTCCTTTGCCTGCACCTGCAATGCAGGAACAGTTGTGGTTTTAGCGGGCGATTTTATGGGACGCCCTCCCACCGTTTCAGGCTGTGGATTTGAAAACGCTTCGATCCAATCTTCAGCCTGTTACCGTTTAATTATGCTTTTTCTACCTGTAGAAAATCCAATTCAACAGGCGTTTCACGCCCAAAGAACGAAACATTCACGCGAACCTTTGTACGTTCCATATCAATCTCAGAAACCATACCGCGGAAATCGTTGAATGGGCCGTCAATAATACGAACTCGTTCTCCAACTTTGTATGTAACTTTGACAGTCGGAGCATCAGCTTCCATGCGTTTGATAATTTGTGAAACTTCTTCAGGACGCAAAGCCGTGGGCGTATTGCCCATTCCGACAAAGCCTGTCACACCGGGAGTATTGCGAACGACATACCAGGACTCTTCCGACAATTCCAAATTGACCAGAACATAGCCTGGAAAAATGTGTCTCTCTACTGTACGACGCTTCCCATCCTTAACTTCTATCTCTTCCTGTGTCGGGATAACAACGTCAAAAATCTTATCTTTCATCCCCATAGTCTCGATACGCTGTTCAAGATTATGGC
>JBJOIB010000120.1:0-4839 GCA_046047375.1 Bacteroidota bacterium | reverse complement strand
CTGATCAATAAAACGGATATCCAGTCGTGCACCATTCAATCGCAAGTTGAGAACCTGGAAATCATTACCGCGGGTCCTGTTCCTCCCAATGCTTCAGAACTTGTTTTGAGCGAACGGGTTGATATCATGATCAATACGCTCAAAGAAGAATATGACTACGTCGTTGTGGATACCCCTCCTTTGATGCTTATTAGCGACTCCTTGGTTTTGATGAAAGTAGTGGACACGGGAATATTCGTGATGAACACCGAAAAAGCCTCAAAGCAAGGTGTTAAGTACCTTGAAGAGATTCTCGGTCAAAACAACCTCACCAATGTGTCGATTTTGCTCAATAACGTGAAGCAAAAACGCTGGAAATACTATTATGGGAAATACGCTTACCGCTACGGATATGGTTATGGATATGGCTACGGCTATGGATATGGCTACGGGTACGGTAAAGGGTATGGAAATGACGATGGAGAAAAAAAGAAAACCAAACGCACTTAACCAAAGCCTATGGTTTCACTTATTATTACGACCTACAACTACGCTCACTATGTAGAGCGTGCCATTCGGAGTGCACTAGATCAATCGCTGCCCAGACATCAATATGAAATCATTGTTGTTAATGATGCCAGCACTGATCATACCGAAGAAATCCTAGCAAACTTTGCCGATGAAGTGCGCGTGTTCAACCTCGAAAAAAATGTAGGTCTGGCCGGAGCGCGAAATTTTGGCATTAAACGCGCAAAAGGGCAATTTATTGCCTTCCTTGATGCGGATGATTACATGCACCGCGATTTGCTCTCGGTTCAAAAACTTTTTCTCGACGAAAACAACAAGTTAGATGCGGTTTCAACGGATTACTTTTTAGTTGATGAACGAGGATCGCACCTGAAACACGTAAATGCAGAGCAAGAACCCATTGCCTGTGGAATCATGTTCAGGAAAGACTTCTTATTCAATATCGGCTTGTACGATGAGAAATTTCGCGCACGTGAAGAAGAAGATCTGCGCATTCGTTGGCTGAACGACTACAGCATCTACAACATCATTCTTCCGTTATATCGCTACCGTATGCACGATCGCAACTTGACTAAGGACGAAAAAGCGATGGAATTTGGAGCGCAAATGCTCAATAAGAAGCACGACAAATGAAAATTGTCATCATAGGACACAGCATAGGCGTAAAGCGATGCATAGATAGTGTGTTGACGACCACGCATCAAGTGGTTGCGCTGTTTACCCACCCGCGCAAAGACCATCAACGCGACCTGGAGCTTTACGCTCGAAGAAGCGATTTATTCGGTGAGTACGGGTACGATGTTTTTCACTTGCCGAATGATTATGGAATTCCGGTATTCGAATACCATGATCTGACCGATCAGTCTGAAATAGATCGCATTGCGGCATTTAATCCTGATGTTATCGTAACCGTTGGTTGCAGAGATATTTTGAAGCCTGTTTTCATCGAACAGTTTAAGTTTGTTATCAACGTCCACCCTTATTACCTCCCTTATTTCAGAGGAGCAGGCATCGATAGTTGGATGATATTGCAAGGATATTCTGGCACCACACAACAGGCAACATGTCATTTCATATCGCCTCGCATTGATGCCGGAGATGTTATCGATACAGCGCCTTACGTGATTCCGCAAGATGCTTTGCCAATCGATATTTTTAAGATACGAATAGATACTCTGGGTTCTTTGCTTGTGCGATCGCTCGATAAGCTGACCTCATCCGATGGTAACTATCAATCACAACAAGAAGAGGTTAGCCATTACTATCCGCGATTGAATACCATGCGCGACGGACGTATTGACTTCACCAACTGGAACGGCGCAGAAATTGAACTCTTCATAAGGGCTTTTTCCTTTCCTTATGAGGGAGCTTGGGCCATGTACGGAGAACAAAGATTCCATTTCCATCACGCGACGTTTATTCCTACCGATGGCGTTCATCCATTTTCATACGGATTGATTTTTCGAAAGGATGAAAATGCAATCTACGTATTCGTAAAAGGTGGCGTGTTGACAATTCGCACCATAGAATGCGATCAGACAGCACTTTCTCCGCGCAAAATAAAGCTTGGTAAATACCTGAATCAATGAAACTCGCCATCCTTCAAGCCCGCATGGGATCTACCCGACTACCCGGAAAAGTGCTCAGAGAAGTACACGGAAAGAAGGTGTTAGAGCATTTGATCGATCGCTTAACCCCTTCCCAAAAAGTAGATCAATTCATCGTAGCGACCACCAGCAACGCCGAAGACGATGCGATTGAGCAATGGTGCAAGGAACAAGGTGTGCATTGCTACAGAGGAAGCGATTGGGACGTGCTTGAACGCTTTTGGGGAGCCGCCAATTCTTTCGATTCTCAACCCGACACCATTGTGCGCATATGTTGCGACAATCCGCTTCACTCCTACCAAGTGCTAGATTTTGTGGTCTCTGAATTTGAAAAAGCTGGCACCACCTATTTCTCGAATTCCAACCAAGAGCCTGACTTTTTGGAAGACGGATTTGATGTAGAAGTGTTTACATTCGAGGCACTGCGTGAAGCCAATAACAAAGCCACCTTGCTAAGTGAACGTGAGCATGTTTGTCCGTACATCAAAAAGCACTTTTCCTGTGCTTGGAAAAAGGCAGATCCTGAATATATGTTCAAACTTTCTGTGGACACAGAGAACGATCTAGCTGCAGTTTCACGGATATTTGAAGAATTAAAAGACATTCCCGACTTTGGCATCCACGAAGTAACGGCCTTGTTAAAAGCGAAGCCTGAAATCCTCGCCCTGAACCAGGAAAGCGAGATTAACGCCGGATTTCGAAAGTCGCTCAACGAAGACAAAAAAGTAAAATGAGTTCAACACGCACGTTGCCACAGATTACCCATTTTGAAAAAAGCGATGAATACCGCAGAGTCATTCATCATTTGATTCCCGGAGGTGCGCATACCTACTCCAAGGGGGATGACCAATTTCCGGTGCTTTCACCGGCGGCCATTACCCATGGGAAGGGGGCTTATTGCTGGGATCCTGATGGAAACAAGTTTTTAGACACCCTGATGGGCTTAACATCAGTGTCGTTGGGACACGCGTACGAGCCAGTTATTGCTCGGGTTCGGGAAGAGTTGGAGAAAGGATCGAATTTTTCTCGACCGGGAGTGATTGAGCGTGAGATGGCAGAGCGTTTTCTGTCGTTGGTTCCCAACCACGACATGATCAAATTCGCCAAAAACGGATCAGTGGTAACCACAGCAGCCATCAAATTGGCCAGAGCGTATACCGGAAAAAAATTGATAGCCCGACCGGCAGAGCATCCTTTTTACAGCTATGATGACTGGTTCATAGGATCTACCGCTTGTGATTTCGGTGTTCCGCGCGAGATCAAAGACATGACGGTTATGTACAAGCAGGATGACTTGGCTGATTTGGAGCGCATGTTCAATGAATTCCCCGGACAGATTGCCTGTGTGATCTCTGAACCCGAAAAGTGGATACCATTGGAAGAAGATCATTATACAAAAGCCATTGAACTTGCTCATCGCCACGGGGCTTTGTGGATCATGGACGAGATGATCACCGGCTTCAAAACAGATTATCCCGGAAGCATTCGCAAATTCAACGCTGAACCCGATATGGCTACGTGGGGAAAAGGCATCGCCAACGGCTTCTCTTTTTGTGCTCTTACAGGAAAAAAAGAAGTCATGGAGCTGGGGGGAATCAACCGTGAAGGCCAACCAAAGTTGTTTTTGGTTAGCACCACCCATGGAGGTGAAACTCACGCCATCGCTGCAGGCCTAGCCACTATGGATGTATTTGAAAATGAGCCCGTTATTGAACACAACCACCATATCGGCGACCACTTCATCCGCGGTGCTTCCGCGCTCATTCAAAAGCATGGATTGGAGAATATACTTCAACTCACCGGGTTCAACTGGAGTGTTGGACTGGCGGTGAAAAACCGGAACGGCGAGGTCGACATGAACTACCGAACCTTGTTTATGCAAGAGATGATCCGACGCGGCATTTTGTACCAAGGCATTTTATCGCCGTGCTATTCGCATACCATTGAAGACATTGACTGGATGTTGGCCGCATTTGACGAAAGTTGTGAAGTGCTCAACCGCGGATTGGAAGATGGCTATGAAAAATACCTCGTTGGTCCGTCTATAAAGCCTGTATTCAGAAAATTCAACTAACCCATGGAACCACTTAGAACCACTGATCCGTTCGCGATAGATTTCAGAAAGAAGTTTGAACTCACGAACAAAGTTGTAGTGATAACGGGTGCTTGCGGACTGGTAGGACGTGCTTTTTGTGAAGCCGTTGCGCAGTTTGGCGGACATGTGGTGGTAGCAGATATTGCTGCCTCGAATCCAACCCAGTTTGCAGCTACATTGGAAGATCGCCATGGACGGAAAATGCTTGGCTTTGCGCTGAATGTGGCTGACCGTGCTGAGGTGAATGCGCTTAAAGATATAGTGCTTTCAACTTTTGGAAAGATGGATGGCCTTGTGAATGCGCACCAAAATAAATCACATCTCATTTTTGAGTCGTTTGATTGTGTTTCAGATGACAACTGGGATACCGTGGTGAACATCAACTTGAAGGGCACCTTTTTGACATGCCAAATACTCGGCACCTGGATGGCGGAAAACGGCGGTGGAAGTGTGATTAATATTCCTTCTACCTACAGCGTGGTAGCGCCTAACCAGAACTTGTACAAAGGCACCAGCTTAGGATGTCCGGCGGCTTACAGTGCTTCGAAAGGCGGAATTGACGCTTTGTCGCGTTACCTCGCTTCGTACTGGGCAACCAAAAAAGTGCGTGTGAACATGATCACTCCGCAC
>JBJOIB010000119.1:0-4784 GCA_046047375.1 Bacteroidota bacterium | reverse complement strand
AAACAGGCTACCTCGACTTGTTCATCAACCGCATGGACCGTTTAAATGTGTTGGAGGCTTTCTTTCGCACTGATTTGGTGAATGGCCTCAGCTGCGAAGCTACCGCACGTTCCGGACAACTGCAGTTGCAGAACAATGTCAATATGGTCGTTGAAACAAATGATGTGCGACTTTTTCATGAAATCATGCAGTTCGAAGAACTTGAACTCGGCCTGCGCTGGTCGTTCCGCGAAAAGATCTTCCAAATGCCAGACAGACGATTGGTGGTGGGCACTCCCTTCCCTGTTGTCTCTCTAAATGCTATCGTCGGAAAAACAGAGTTCTACACCGAACCCTACAAACGCATCGCTCTGCAAGTCGACTATACGCTCAAAACAGCACTTGCTGGAAATATGAGCGTGCGCATGTCTGCCGGACAAGTATCTGGCCCAGCTCCGTCATTTCGATTTTTCTCTCTCCGTGGCTCAGGGGTAGACTGGTCGGTGGCTACGCCGTTTGGTTTTGAAACGTTGCGCCCGGGTACGATGCTGCCAACCCGATTCGCCGCTTTTCACTTCCGATACAACTTGCGCGATCTGTTGTTCAAATCAGAGAAGTTCGCACCACAACCGGTCATTGTTCACAACATGGCCGTCGGTGAATTCCAACCAGAAAACACGTTCAGCTCATTGGTGGTCTCCGCTCCAAATAAAGGCTACTTCGAAAGCGGACTAGCTCTGCAATCGGTTATGAAAAGCGGATTTTCTGGCATCGGTGTGGGAGCTTTTTACCACTACGGCCCCCTTTCATCGCCTTATGTGAAAGATAATTTCACCTATAAGTTAACCATCGGCTTTACCTTCTGAGTTCGCTATCTTTGCAGCTGAATAAAGATTGAAAAGATGATTGCGATCGAGAAAACCCTGGTCTCTGAAGAACTGTTCGATGTTCACTTTGCCTGCGATTTGAATGCATGCAAAGGAATTTGCTGCGTTGAAGGAGACTCAGGAGCTCCACTCGATGAGGATGAACTTGAACTACTCGAGCAAGTCTATCCTGAAGTAGAACCTTTTATGCGCGAGGAAGGAAAAGAAGTCATTCGCAAAGTGGGCTTTTTTGAAGTAGATTCGGATGGTGATTTCGTTACACCGCTCGTCAACCATGCTGAATGCGCTTATGTAACCTTCTCTGAAAATGGAACGGCCTTTTGTGCCATCGAACAAGCTTTTCGCGCGGGAAAAACGACGTGGGCCAAACCCATCTCATGCCACCTGTACCCCATCCGCATCAAAGCGCTTAAAGAATTCGACGCTGTTAATTACCACAAATGGCATATCTGCGAACCGGCATGCGCGTGCGGTGCTCAAATGAAAATGCCGGTGTACCGCTTCTGCAAAGAATCCCTCATCCGCAAATACGGCCAAGAATGGTTCAATCAACTCGATGCAGCCTACCATCTGTGGATGGAACAAAAGGCAGAATAACACCGTCACAAATCGGGTTTTTCCGTTCGTAGCTGTTAATATCTTCATCGCCCTTTCGCGTTCACACTCTGAGGTCAGTGTATCTTTCACGTGTTTTTAACCGTGTATGAGAAAACTAACTCTGCTGGTCATGTCAACGCTCCTCTTCGGAATCTTGCATGCCCAAATTCCTCAAGCTATCAACTACCAAGGCGCCATGCGCGATGTGTCAGGGGTGGTGCTCGCCTTTCAAGAAGTTGAATTGAGAATCGGAATCCTTCAAAACAACACCTCCGGACCCCTCGTGTGGGAAGAACTACACAACTTCACCACCGATGACCTCGGACTCTTCAATGTGCAAATCGGACAAGGTCTTTCTACCGGTAACGGCCTCGCATCGGTGTTTAGCTCCGTCAACTGGGCTTCAGGTACGTACTTTTTGAAGGTGGAAGCTGATACCGGTGGTGGATTTGAACTGCTTGGTACGTCGCAGCTTGTTTCGGTACCCTATGCACTCTTCGCTGAATCAGCAGGTGATGTAGACGATGCCGACGCTGACCCCGATAACGAACGTATCTCTGATTTTTCGTTTGAAGGCACTACCCTCACGATCACGGAAGATGGAACGAATTTCGACCTCGATCTCGAACCCATGCTCACCGAAGCCCTCGTGGGTGAGTCCATCAACCTGGTGCAACTGGTAGGAACAGACTTGAATATCGTGGAAGGAGATGATGTGTTTATCACTGACCTTTCTCCGCTGTTAGACGATGATTGGACCATTGAAGAAGATGTAATCTACAACGACACACGCGACGTAGGAATCGGCACTGCTACCCCTGAGAGTACCCTCGATATCAACGGGTCTCTTTCCCTTGCTACTACAACACTGGTGGGACCGCAAAACGCAGTACTCAACAATTCACACAATGTGGTTCTCGCCAATGTTTCCGGTGGAGAAGTCATCATTACGCTGCCAGATGCCTCGCTCACCAATGGCAGAGTGTACACCATCAAACGCTTCGGAAACCTTCCCCTTTCTTCGAATGTGCAGCTGCTCGCCCAAAACGGACAACAAATCGAAGGCGCTGCATCTCGCACTCTGAGCGGATTTCAAGGACAAGTAACAGTGCTCATCTCTGACGGTAACAATTGGTGGGTGTTAAGTGAACAAACCATCAACTGATGAAGTTCCTCCTGCTTCTCTCCCTACTAATCGCAGGATTTCACCTGCCAGCCCAAATAACACTGTCAAGACAAGTGATTGGTGCTGCCGGAGTGAATTCTCCCACCCTCTCAAGCAACGTAGGTGAAACGGCTGTATCTTCATATGTGTCAGATAATCAGCGCATTACGGAAGGTTTTGAGCAACCGGCGAATACTCCCCTTTTGGTGGAGGCAGAAATTGTTTACCAAGGCTGTTGGAACGGCGCCAACGCATCCATTGTCATCACAACTGCAACTGGGTGTGGTGGAGTGTCTGAAATTTTGTGGAACGATACACCGGGGGGCTTAATACTCGACTCGCTTTCTGCAGGTATGGTACTGCTAAACGTGGTTGCCGCCGGTGGATGTCAGGTGCCTGTAATGTTCGATATCGCCACTCCAAACCTGCCCCCGTGCGACCTGGACTTCTATGATACGGTTACCCCCAACGGAGATGGATACAATGATGCATGGGTGATTGGCAACATTACGCATCCTGATTATGCTACAAATAAGGTCGTAGTTGTGAATCGGTGGGGACAAACGGTGTGGCAGGGCAGCAATTACGATAACCAAACGGTGGTGTTCAAAGGGCTTGATGCCAATGGCTCATCGCTTCCCGAAGGCGCGTACTATTTCGAATTCAAAGCCAATGGCAGCTCATTCACAGGTGTAATAAATCTCTTGCAATGAAGCGGCTCCTCACCTTGTTCCTCACTTTGGCAAGCCTCGTGCTAAACGCCCAGCAAGAATGGGTGTATAACCTGTCTGGCCTCAATTTTTATGAAGGCATTTCAGCCGCAGCAGGCATGTACGGTAAGCCCTCTGTTTCCATGCGTTATCGCACGCAATGGCTCGGGGTAGAAGGTGCACCGCAAACGGCTATGCTCGCCTTCCACTCACCACTGCATAAAAACATAGGGTTTGGATTGCGGGTGAAACAAGACAGGGCAGGTGCTTTCAATCAACTTGGGGCCTTAGCACATGTGTCATATACCCTAAAAATGCGCTCCTCTGAACTGCGTTTCGCCTTGGGTGGCGGAATGAGCAATGACCGCTTGCTTGTAGATCAAATGAATCCACAACACGCCGAAGATCCCGTCGTAGTAGCAGGAAACCTCCAACAATGGCGTCCTCTCCTCTCGGCTTCAGCTATGTACCGAACAAATACGTGGTTCCTGGGCGCGGAAGCGCAACGCGTACTTTCCCAAAAAAGCACATGGAACGGAATTCAAACCAACGGCGAGGTGCCTGAATTGCTAGCCTTGGGCGGATTTCAACTAGCGCTTTCCGATGATTGGTCGCTCCGTCCTTTAGCTGCTATTCGCGCCTCACTCGGCGGATGGTGGGTGCCTGAGGTGCAACTGGGTGCGTGGTATAAAAATGTACTGTGGTTCGGAAGCGGCCTCCGATACCAAGCTTCTGCCTATGCCTTTGTAGAATACAGGGTCATGCGAAAAGTACGCATCGCCTACTCATTCGGATGGCCTGTCATGAGCTGGAGCCCGGCACAAAGCGGAACCCACGAAATTATGCTGTCTTACGCCTGGGGCGGAAAATCTGTCAACCAAACCCGTTCAACGAGATTTTTTATTCAATGAGGAACATCGTTGCAATCATAGGGTTAATGGCACCGCTTGGACTATTCGGTCAAAGCGCTTCTTCTGTTGAGCAGGTTCAAATAGCGGGAATCGAAACCTGTTTTGTGAATGGCCTCGATTCTGCCGGTATCTGGATTACAACTTCGCAAAAAAATGATCCGTTTTATTCGGATGACGTGCAAAACACCTCTTCCCCTCAAGTGGTCTTTTGTCCCAAAACAGATTCCTGGAGCAGCTTCAAGGCAAACGTATTTCCGCATCCCGAAGCGTCTTTTGGTGTGGTGCGCGATACTTCATCAAAGCACATAAATGCACCCGGACGTGTATTTTTTACCGTATTTGATGGTGACCACTCAGTGCTGATGGAGGCCAACGAACAAGGTGAAAATCCGCAGCCTGTTTCATTCAACGATCCAGCATCCTCCATCCACCACCCCTTCCTGAGTCCACAAGGTGATCAGCTCTTTTTTAGCTCAAACCGCTCGGGGGGTGCAGGAGGGTACGATTTGTATTATGTCAACAGACTTTCTTCAGG
>JBJOIB010000118.1:0-4803 GCA_046047375.1 Bacteroidota bacterium | reverse complement strand
TGTGGAAATGAGACCTCATACGAGCAAACCATTAACGTTACAGATACGACAGCACCGGTTATCGTAGGAGTACCTGCAGACCAGACTATCGAGTGTGGCGAGGCCATTCCTGCACCAGGTCAAATAGATGTTGAAGACAACTGCGATCCGATGCCTATGGTGACTTCTTCTGAAGTTGTTGAAGACTTGGATTGTGGCTATCAGGTAGTTCGCACTTACACAGCAACGGATGCTTGTGGAAATGAATCAACAGCGGTACAAACAATCACTGTAAGTGACTTTACTGCACCGGTATTTGATTCGGCTCCAGAAGACATGACTGTAAACTGTGATGAATTGACAATCGCACCAACATTGACAGCGACTGACAACTGTGACAACAACGTAACAGTTGTATTGAACGAAGTAGTTGGAGAAGGATGTCCTTACACCATCACACGCACATGGACTGCTACCGATGAGTGTGGAAACGCTGCACAGGTTTCACAAGTTGTAACAGTAATAGATGAGGTAGCACCGGTATGGGATTCGTTCCCTGTATACATCAGCTTGAGCTGTGAATTGGTTGATGACTACATGATCACTGCCACAGACAACTGTGATTCGGATGTAGAAGTAATCATCGTGAACGAGTTGTTGTTCTCTGGTGGTTGTTTGGGCACCTTGCAGCGCACCTATCAGGCGACTGACAATTGCGGTAATACCATCACTGCTACGCAGTTGATTCAGCAAGTAGATGTGACAGCACCGGCGATCTTCAACGTGCCATCAGATCTTGATTTGACTTGCGGTGAAGAGATTCCTGCACCAGCGGCTGACATCTATGGAATTGATAACTGTTCAGAGGATGTAACCATCACATTCGAAGAGGTTCAGACCAATGAGTTCTGTCCTTATGAAATCATCCGCACATGGACAGCTACTGATTTCTGTGGAAATGAGACAACAGGAGTTCAGGTGATCAGCGTAACAGTTGAGACACCTCCGGTTGTGAATGTGATCAGCTATCCGAACCCATTTGATGACAAGTTCACAGTTCAGTTCAGCGTACCTGCTGATGCGAAAGTAGCGGCTTGTGTATATGACATCGTAGGTAAAGAGGTAATGCCGATTTACAAGGGCGATGTAGATGCTAATCGCTTGTACACCTTCGAGTACGGTTCATTGAATTGGGAGGCTGGAACGTATATGATCATGATGGTGGTTGATGATAAGGTTTATCACCATAAGATGATTGTAACGCATAAATAATTAGTGCACTTGAATAAATAGGGAAGGCCGTCCATAGTGACGGCCTTCTTTTTTTAATAAAACTTTTACTTGTACGTTAGTTGACAGGAAATTTTGGTTGGGTAAGTTTTGGTGATGTTTTCAATTGAAGTGTCTTCAAAAGTTGACTTTCCGAAACCTAAAGCCATCAAATTGTACGTTATTTGACAGGAAAAATAATTGAGATAAAATCGCTACTAAGGCATGAAACTACTTTTGGTGCGGGCTTACAGATCAATAGGAAAACTACTATTTAAGAAAAGCATTGTTTTGCCTGTTCTGGGTACTATGTTCATTTTCGCCTCAGGCGAGATTAACACCCATCAAACCAAGTTGTCTTCCCATCGTGATTCGAAAGCTAATGGAGATTCAATCAAGGCTCACTTTGATGTGGCTATTCAAAATTGGGATATTGTCTTCCAGACTTCACGGTCAGACCAAAGTGTGGCCATCCAACTAGCTACAAATTCGAAGTATTCGCATTGCGGATTAATATATCGATTCAATGATCAACTTTTCGTTTTAGAGGCCATTGAACAGGTTAGGATGACGCCCTTTGAAGAATGGGTGGCTCGAGGAGCAGGAGGGCACTTTATTATCAAACGCCTTAAAAATTCAGAAGGTATCTTGACTCCAGAAACGCTCGAAAAAATGAAAAGAGAAGGGGAGAGATTGAGGGGGAAAGACTACGACGTTACTTTTGAGTGGAATGACAATAGAATGTATTGCTCTGAACTTGTCTGGAAAGTGTATAAACGAGGGGCTGAATTGGAACTTGGGAGACTTCAGAAATTGACGGAATTTTCACTATCGAATGAACTTGTAAAGGAAAAACTTAAGGAACGATACGGGAGTAATATTCCCCAAAATGAACTTATTATTTCACCGGCGGCTATTTTTAATTCAAAGCTTTTGGAAACTATTCATGAGAATTGATTACTTCTTTCTGTCCCTGATGGAATCACTTTCAATTTGGATCCAAGGTTCCTTCAAAGAGGTTTTTTTGTCTGCGGTAATTAATTGATATTCAAAGATATACGCTTTTATTGTTCGAGTTATAGTTTCTAAATCGTTGATAAACAGGGGGTTGTTTTTTACTGTCAATTAACGTACATGTACTGCTTCAACCTATTTTGTAGACAACATCTATTGTTAAAGAACAATCAACACTATCACAACTACAAAGGATACTCTCCTGCATGATCAATTCAATCAACTCGTCAAAAGGAGGGACTTAAGTTACAGATAAACAGTGTGTTAGATTGTTTCCTGTCAAATAACGTACAATTGAACATGATTACCTATGATAAAGCTTAATCACCCCACCACCAAGCAACTCCATTACATAAACCCCTGAACTCAACCCCCTCAAATCCAATACTCCTAAGCTAGCAGCCCCCTGCGATACTATCCGCCCTCGTAAATCATAAACACGATATCCACCATCCGCATATCCTTCAAGCTCGTATAGCCCTTCACCCAATGACACAATCCGAATAGGATCAGTCAAAGAACCTACGGATAAATCGATAACGCTGAAATCAACCTGATATGAACAACCATTGAAATCCTGCACAACCGCAAAATAGTTCCCCTGTGGCAATTCCGTTGCCTCCAATCCTATGACCCCGTTACTCCAAATAACGGTGTATGGCGGTGTGCCCCCAACGACCTCAATCTCCGCCATTCCATTGCTGCCGTCATTTGCCGAGGTCACTTCTACGTTTACTTGCCATGTTTCCGGATTGTAAAGCTCAAATGTTCCCGTTAAAACACACCCATTCCCATCCATTACCTCATACGTATAAATACCTCCAGTCAAATCTTCCATATCTGAACTGCCTTCAACCCAGGTGTAATCCCCTGTACCACCAGTAATGGCAATGGTTGCATTTCCAAGGTCTCCCGGACAAACTCCTGGCGCTAGTTCAAGATCTTCTGATAGCGGTTCAGGATCTATGAGGTTGGCCTCTCCATCGACAACGCATCCATTTTCATCGGTGGCCTCAAAGATGTAATTACCCGCTGATAGTCCGGAAATCGAGCTGCCTTCATATTGACCCTCATTCCACACCACGCTCTCCAAGGATACCCCTGAAAGGTTGGTTAGCGTAATCGCCCCATCTGATAAATCATCACATGAAGGCGATGCCACCGCTATTTCAATCTCTGGAAGAGGTGTCATCTCTACTTGAGGGTTGAAGGTGACCACTTGCCCTGAGTTGAGAACAATGTTCACGGAATACTCACCACTTTCGAACACGTTTGCGCTGGCCTCTGTTGCACCATTAAACCACTCTATGGATGATATGCTTCCTCCGGTTAAGGACAATACTCCCGGTCCAGGAGAGCAAGGAGTGTAGCTAAATGAGATCTCTGGTAACAATGATGAACCCTCAACCGCAGTTAGCGTGGTAAATGCTGGAATACTATAAAATCGATCTACAATCCCCGATGGCCATAGAACGACCACACTGTCTACCATTGTACTTGCTCCAATTCCAATATGCTCGTCGAATGAATTTTGACTCAAATACTGTTCGCCACACATGGTATAACAAACGTATGAATCTTCACCGAAGTAGCTATATATCCATGAACCAATGCCATTGATGTTCGACTCAATACCATGCAAGTGCACCTTTATGGCGTTGTTTCCATTCAGAGTATCTGTATTCAACCAAACGGATGGCTCGTACGGTGATCTGTTCTGAACTAACAAATCAACATTGTAGTCGTTGTTTAAATCACCACTGGCCGCGGCATACGCATCCGTGAAATCATCTGGTAGATAGGTCAAGGTCGCGTCGGTATAAATCCCACCCTGCCCATCGTCATCATACCTGTATAAAAAATTCGGATTGTTTAGGTCTATTTGCCTCGACTCGGCGATGTACATATCTAAGTCAGCATCGTTGTCTGTGTCGAACCAAACTGCCCCCCACGTAAATGCATTCACTTCCAGATTATATTCAGCCGTAACGTCCGTAAAGGTGTAATCTGGATTCGCCTGCAAAAGCACATTTCCGCTCGGTAAGTTCGTGGAGTAGTAATCAATCAATCCATCTTTGTTGAAGTCTCCAAAGGTGGCCGACATGGAATCGATGATGATACCAGTGTTTGTCGCTGAACTCACATCTGTGAAGGTGCCGTTTCCATTGTTTCTATACAATCGATTCTGGAAAATCTTATCGTTGCAGACATACAAATCAGGCCATAGATCATAGTTATAATCAATCCAGGCGCTTTGAAGACTCAATTCAATGGTGTTGCCTAAGCCCGCGCTAACCGATACATCTGAGAATGTCCCATCACCGTTGTTGCGAAACAAGTGATTGGTATTGGTGAATATGGGTGGTGCATTTTCAATGAAGTAGTTGCAGATGTAAACATCTAAATCTCCATCCCGGTCATAATCTCCCCATGATGCCCCGAAATTCATTTGGGCATTGTAAAGTAGACCCGATTGAAATGTTACATCTTGAAATTCTGTTTGCGAAATACGCTTGTATAGGTAGTTCTGATTCAAATAAT
>JBJOIB010000117.1:0-3206 GCA_046047375.1 Bacteroidota bacterium | reverse complement strand
CAAGTAAATGGGAAAGCTCAGCACAAAGCATCTGATAGGCATCAAAGACTTAACAGCGGAAGATATTCAGCTTATCTTCAGCACTGCAGATGAATTCAAAGAGGTCATCAACCGCCCCATCAAGAAAGTGCCAACCCTTCGCGATATAACCATCGCGAACCTTTTCTTTGAAAACTCAACACGCACCCGCCTTTCTTTTGAACTCGCTGAAAAACGCCTATCGGCGGATGTAGTGAACTTTTCAGCAGCCTCATCATCCGTTAAAAAAGGGGAGACCCTTATCGATACGGTGAACAACATTTTGGCGATGAAAGTCGACATGGTGGTGATGAGACACCCAAATCCCGGAGCTGCTAAGTTCCTCTCAGAGCGCGTAGACACCGTTATTGTCAATGCGGGGGATGGAACACATGAACACCCAACCCAAGCTCTGCTGGATGCGTTTTCAATCCGTGAACGATTCGGAAAAGACCTCAAAGGACTAAAGGTGGCCATTGTAGGAGATATCATGCATTCCCGTGTAGCCATCTCCAACATCTACTGCCTGAAAAAACTTGGGGCAGAGGTTATGGTGGTTGGTCCATCAACCATGATCCCCAAACATATCGCTTCTCTCGGCGTCCGCGTTTCACACTCCCTTATGGATGCCCTAAACTGGTGCGACGTCGCCAATATGTTGCGCATACAGCTTGAACGCCAAGGCGATGAGAAAGATGTAGCATTCTTCCCATCGCTCAGAGAATATACCATGATGTTCGGTTTGGATAAACAAAAACTCGATAGCTTAGACAAAAAAATTGTGGTTATGCACCCCGGCCCAATCAACAGGGGTGTTGAAATTTCTAGCGATGTAGCTGATTCTGATCAATCAATCATACTCGATCAAGTAGAAAACGGAGTAGCTGTGAGAATGGCTGCTTTATACCTACTTGCAGGAAGTATCGCTAGGAAATGAAAAAAAATTATCTTTGTTAAAATCGCCACATAGCGCATGAAGTACGAAATCGAACAAAAAGACAAGGTTGTCGTTGTAAAAACGAAAATCGAAAAGCTGGACGCTCTCCACGCACCAGAGCTGAAAACAGAGTTAGTAATGCTGAATAAAAGCGGTAGCCGGAATATCATTTTGGATATGAGTGAGACACGTTATTGCGACTCTTCAGGACTAAGCGCCGTTTTGGTAGCCAACAGACTTTGTCGTGATAGCAACGGTTCATTCGTTCTCTGTGGTCTCCAAGCAACGGTCCAGAAATTGATTGCCATTTCTCAACTGGATTCTGTTTTGAAAATTACACCAACCTTGAACGAAGCTGTGGATTTGGTGTACATGGAAGAAGTGGAACGCGACTTAGAAAACTAAACAACATGAAAAAAACTTTACTCTCTTTACTTGCATTAGCAAGCACTTCCTTAGCTATTGCTCAGTGCACTGCTGATTACGACTTTCAAGGGGCACCTTTCGGGGTATCTCCTGACCCTGTGCTTGGTGAGTCGTTCGATATTGGCACTTTGAATCAAGCATACTACGACGAGATCCATATCATTGTCCCAACGAACGCAACAGATGTGGATGAAACCTTGCCCAACTTGCCTATCGACTCTGTGCAACTGACAACCGTAAACTTTGTTTTGAACGGAACTCCTTTCACCCTCGAACAAATGGGCTTGTCTATTACATGCAACAACAACGGTGATTCACCAAATCCTTGTACTTTTTACGGTGGCCAGCAATACTGCGCTTCCCTAAGCGGAACACCTTTGGTTGCAGGAGTTTTTCAAATGTCGATCGTGGTTACAGGTTATGTTACCTTCTTTGGTGCCGCTGTTGAATATCCGCTGACTTTCGACCAATACACATTTACTGTTGAGAATACAATCAATGTAGAGAAAGTGAGTACTGCGAACTTCCAACTTGGACAGAACTCACCAAACCCGGCTATGAATACTACCATGATTCCTTTTAGCATGCGCAACAACGGCATGGTTCAGTTGACGGTAGTGAATCTACTCGGTGAAATCGTGATCAACGAACAAGTTTCGGCTCGCAGTGGCAACAATCAATACAACTTGAACGTGAATGCCTTGCAAAACGGAATTTACATGTACAGCATCGAATTCGAAGGCAAGAAGCTCACCAAGCGACTTGTTGTTAACAGATAATATTTCACCTTGATATTCAAAAGACCGCTCAAAAGGGCGGTTTTTTTTTCCCATGACTTTCGATGTTACCATATTAGGCTGCGGCGCAGCAACCCCCACATTGAGACATAACCCAAGTGCTCAACTGGTGAATCTTCACGACAAACTTTTCTTGATTGATTGTGGTGAAGGCACACAAACACAACTGCGCCGTTATAAAATCAAATTCCAACGCATCGAAGCTGTCTTTATATCGCACCTACACGGAGATCATTATTTCGGTTTGATGGGTCTGCTCTCAAGCATGCACCTGCTCGGAAGAAAGAAAGCTATTCACCTTTTCGGACCTTCGGCGTTAAAACAAATACTAGATATCCAAATGAACGTGGGAGATATGCACCTTTCGTTCGATATTGTCTTTCATCCCATCAATCCTAAAACGCCTGAGATCATCTTCGAAGACAATACCATTGAGGTGAGCACAATTCCACTAACGCACCGAATTGACTGCACCGGTTTCCTCTTTTCTGAAAAACCACGACCGCCGAAGGTATCTCGAAATAAAATTGCTGAATTCAATTTGAGCCTAAAAGAAATCGTGCAGCTGAAGCACGGAGAAGGCGTGGAGCGGGATGGAAAAATAATTCCTTCAAATCAGCTGACCTTGCCTCAAGCTCCGCCGCGCCGGTATGCCTACTGCTCCGATACAAAACCCTCTGAAACAGTGGTGGAGTTAGTTCATGGGGTCGACCTACTTTACCATGAAGCCACCTTCTTGCATGTAATGGAAAAGAGGGCTAAAGAAACCTTTCACACAACCGCCAAACAAGCTGGTGAAATCGCTTTGCGTGCTGGGGTAAAACGACTTGTTGTAGGACATTTCAGCTCAAGGTACAACGATGATTCCGTTATTCTGGAAGAAGCAAAAAGTGTGTTTGAACAAACCGCCTGCGCAAATGAAGGGGAAGTTTTCTCTATTCCCTTATCAACCCTTTGAGTTTAGGAATAATCAGCGCTTGTCGGTTTAAGACCATGCCTGTGTCGCAAAAAAAATAGGGGAGGACCCC
>JBJOIB010000116.1:0-2923 GCA_046047375.1 Bacteroidota bacterium | reverse complement strand
CCAAGGTGGTAAACGGTGCTGTCATCCCGCAGGATGAGCTGAGAGGGAGGGATTGTCCCTGTGTTGAAATGCTTCACGAACATGAAGCAAAGGTAAAATTACATTCCGATTGGGAAGAACAGGAATTCTTCTTCTTCTTTCAGCTTCGGTTTTGGAGCTTTGATTTGGAGCGAGTCCTTTTCTTGAGGTTCCACCGTGAAGAGGTTGAATAAAGCGAAATACGCCTTAGTCAAAGAAAATGTATATTGCTCTGGACGTTTCGGTTCAGGCTCTCCGGATTTGGTTTCATTGTTCGCTTTTGCTACAGAGGCAGCACAAAGAGACAAGGCGATCAAAAAAGCGAGCTTCTTCATTCCGAATACTTTTTAGGAAAGTTCTCGGATTCTTACCGGATAATCAAAAATATTAACACTTGTTAACAGATGCAGACAGAAGATAAGAAGAAGGTGTACGATTTACTGTTGTTCAACGCGGCGTTTCTATTGATCATCTGGGGGATGTACTATTTCGATCGGGAGTTTTCGTGGGGACTTTGGAGGTATGGCAATCATCCGCGGGAGGCTGATGGATTGATAGGGGTATTCAGCATGCCCTTTCTTCACGGCAGTTACGAGCATTTGCGGGGAAATTCAATGTCGTTTTTTGTATTGTCTTCCTTTCTCATTTTTTTCTACCGAGAGATAGCTTTTCGGGTGTTAATGTGGCTCTATGTGGGAAGTGGTGTTTTACTATGGTTATGGGGTGGTGGTGGCAACCACATTGGAGCTTCCGGGGTTATTTACGGCATTGCGTCGTTCATCTTTGTGAGCGGTGTTGTTCGCAGAAATCCTGTTTTGATGCGCGTATCCCTCGCGGTTGCCTTTCTTTATGGCAGCATGGTTTGGTGGGTTTTGCCCATAGAAAAACACATTTCATGGGAGGGGCATTTGGCGGGAGCTGTGATGGGGCTTATCCTAGCTTTGGCATATAAAAACCTTGGACCACAGCGCAAGGTGTACGATTGGGAAAACGAACCGGATGATTTCGATGTTGAGTTCATCGAGGTTACACCTCACGGAGAGATTGTGCATGGACCCTCTGCAGAACCAAGTTCACCGGAGTCCAATGAATCTGCAAAACCAAGTGAAAAGGGTTCGACCGGGGGCTGGACGAGCAGCAGTACGTGGCAATAAAAAAGGTCGGATAGTTCCGACCTTCTCATTATTTTTAAAGCTCTTACTTAGTTATTTAGCATAACTGGCATAACGAGCATCAGGATATCTTCTCCTTCATCAGTTTTCTCAGCAGGAACGAGGATTCCGGCGCGGTTTGGAGCACTCATTTCAATGACAACTTCTTCGCCATTGAGGTTTGAGAGCATATCCATGAGGAAGCGGCTATTGAAGCCAATCTCCATATCGTCACCTACGTATGAGCAAGCCATGCGCTCGATAGCTGAATTTGAAAAATCCAAGTCTTCGGCAGACACATGCAGTTCAGTACCTGCAATTTTCAATCGCACCTGATGAGTAGTTTTATTTGCGAAGATGCTTACACGACGAATAGATTGGAGCAATTGCTCTCTGTTGACGGTGAGCTTGTTTGGATTCTCTTTTGGGATTACCGCTTCGTAGTTCGGGTATTTACCGTCAACGAGGCGACACATCAAACGGATGTGATCGAAAGAGAAATAGGCATTGCTTCCGTTGTACTTCACCTCGACCAAACTTGCTGCTGATGCTGTGATACCTTTCAAGAGGTTCAGCGGTTTTTTCGGCAAAATGCAGCTACCGCTCTCACCTGCTTTCACATCTGACCGCGTGTAACGCACCAATCGGTGAGCATCCGTTGCTACAAAATGAATACTCTCTTCGTGAATTTCGAAAAACAAACCGCTCATAACTGGCCTGAGGTCGTCGTTACCGGCGGCGAACAAGGTTTTATTGATGGCTGTTGAGAGCATGTAACCATCAATTTCGAACGTTCTAGCTTCTTCGATTGGTGGTGCTTTCGGGAACTCAGCTCCATTGGCACCTGCCAGTTTATAACGTCCCTGGTCGCTGGTTACTTCAACGGCAAAGGTTTTTTCGTCTACTTTAAAGTTCAAAGGGATTGATGAACCACCGAAAGACTTCAAGGTATCCAACAGAATTTTCGCCGGAATGGCAATCATTCCTTTGTCTTCTGTGAGAACTTCAAGACTCGTGGTCATGGTTGTCTCCAGATCCGATGCTGAAATGGTGGCAATTCCCTCTTCCAGTTCAAAAAGAAAATTGTCCAAAATAGGGAGTGTGTTATTATTGTTCAGCACCCCAGCCAGCATTTGAAGCTGTTTGTAGAGTTTATCGCTCGCAACGACAAATTTCATATTCGCAAATGGTTTTTCGAACGACAAATATAGGCTTTACGGTATGACGACGAAACAACAGCTCCCTTTTTTACAAAGAAACATTCAACACCTTATTCACCATCCGTGCAACCTTTCAGAAAAAAAATGCATCTTTGAAGTGTTGAGGCGAAAGATGTCCAACCTACTTATTAAAGTAACATCCTGATTATGAAACAACTACTTATTCTTGGTTTTTTTGCGATTGTTGGTTTATCAGCAAACGCGCAAGTGGCTGTAACCGAAGATAAAATTGTAGCCAGTGTAACTGAGCAAACAACTCGTCAGCAATTGTCTGAAATGCGCAACGAATTGCTCACTCACGGCATTGACATGCGATATGAGAACATCGAGTGGAATGCTCAGGGGTCGCTTTTGAAGATTCGCATGATGGCTCGCAATGAAAACGGAGAAGTTGTTGAGATTGCAGCTCTTCCTTTCCCTGCAGGTCAGGTTATAAAGCTTGTTGTACAGCGCGAAACAGGTGAGTTGTGCTTGGGCACGACTTGTGAATAATAGATACAGTATCAACCAATGAAAGGGAGCGATTCAATGCGA
>JBJOIB010000115.1:0-5894 GCA_046047375.1 Bacteroidota bacterium | reverse complement strand
AGTTGACTTCCGATTGGGCTATGGCTGGATTCTTCTTGTATAAATGCTCTAAAAACTGCACGCAAGAGGCGCAATGCATATCAGGAAGCACCAGCGAAATAATGGATAAACCGTCTGAGGCGGTGCGCACATGCTCGCGTTGGTAAATGTCGAGATCGAGGTAGGCATACGACTCGTGCTCGCGAGCCTGAGGAATTTCGCATGAGGCTTCTTCTTGAAGCAATTCATGAACATTTAAACAACCATGACAACAGAAGGCGTTTCCTTCCTTGAAAATGGGAGCAGGTGCCGGTTTTCCGCAATGCTCACAAACGAAGTTCTGCTGTTGTGTTGTCATTTTCTATAGGTTTTGGCCGAACATAGCCGTGGTTCCGGAAACATTTTTTGGATCGATGGCTGCGCAAACGGAGCGCACGAACATGACATAGTCTTCAGCAATCGTTATGTGATTGTTTTCCAACGAGATGATGCCGTCATTCGCCAGGTCGTGGAGCATTTCCCATTGCTCTGGATGGAGCTCGAAAGGAATTTCTGTTTGCATAAAGCACATCAATTCGAGAATGACTTTTCGCACCACTAAATCTTCTTGCGAAAACGTGTGTCCCGCAATTGTCGGTATTTTCCCGTGGTGCAGTGATTCTTGAAATGCTTCTATTTCTTTCTCGTTTTGACGATAGCCGAGTGGTGATTCAGAGATCGAAGAGGCACCTAATCCGATCAACAAATCGGTGTGCTGTTCGGTGTACCCCATGAAGTTTCGATGCAAGGTGCCGTTGTTCTTGGCCGTCACTAAATCATCGCCGGGTAAGGCGTAATGGTCCATGCCAATGGGTTGATAACCTGCTTCGATCAACAAATTTCGTCCAACCGTTGCGCTTTGAACCCGTTCACCCACATCTGGTAAATCCGTTTCGGTGTACCGGCGTTGTCCCTTAGCTTTCCAAGGAACGTGGGCATAGCCGTAATAGGCAATTCGATCTGGACGCAGCTGCACAATGGCCTGAATGTCTTTTTTCGCTTTCTCAACAGTTTGATGCGGCAAACCATACAGAATATCCATGTTCACAGAGGTAAAACCTATTTCCCGGGCCATATTTGAAATATGCTGAACTTGTTCAATCGGCTGTATGCGGTTGATGAGAAATTGAACCTTTGGATCCAACGATTGCACGCCGATGCTTATTCTTCTGAAGCCCAGTTCGAACAAGGTCTCTAGTTGCTCCTGCGAAGTGTGATTGGGATGCACCTCAACGCTCCATCCATTTCCTACCGCTACGGTATCTTCTAAAATGGTTTCTACCAATCGACGCAACTCAGATGCGCTGAAAAACGTAGGGGTGCCGCCTCCTAAGTGCAGTTCAGCAACGTTCAATACGTTAGGTAAATGAGCTCGATACAGCTTCCATTCGGCGATGACACTGTCTATGTATGGACGTTCGACCGCATGATTTTTCGTGATCCGCTTGTTGCATCCACAATAGGTGCATAGATTTTCGCAGAAAGGCAAGTGAACATACAGGGCTATTCCTTGCGACGGGTTTTCTGTAAGGCTGTCTGAAATATGCTCTAACCAGTTGTCTGTTGAAGGCGCTCCATTCCACAAAGGAACGGGCGGATAACTGGTGTAGCGCGGGGTGCGCTGATTGTATTTGGTGGTAAGGAGGTGTATATTGCCCATGATATCAAAGCTGATGCAAGTTGGCAAAGGATGAGGAGTGCATTCCTGACCTAAGTCAGTGCGCGTAAAGGATTATGTCAGGATAGTAGCTTTTCAATGTTAACCAAGAAGCTGTAATGCCACTCCTTTTCAGTTTGACAAGAAAAACATTACATTCGGAGGGCAAAGGAAAATTATGAGACTGGGAGCGAAAAAATGGAGTGTTTTAGCTGCTTTGGGTTGTACAGTGGCTGGTTTGGCTTTTATTACCACGGGCAGTGGAAACTACCATAGTGATTCAGAACTTCGTTTTTTTGGTGAGATGGCTGATAGTCTGCCTGCCATCTATAACGGACTATTCGCCACATCCGGCAAATGCGAGAAATGCCACGGACATGATCCAGAAGGCATTGCCAGCGTTAGCTTGACTGGAGAAGATGTGAACGTGGTGGATGCTTGGCGATCTTACATGATGGCCAATTCTGCTAAAGATCCTTATTGGCGAGCGAAGGTGCGACAAGAAGTGCTTACAAATCCGGCGCATCAGGTAGAAATCGAAAATACTTGCACAAAATGCCATGCTCCACTTGGTCGACATGCGATTGGAGTGACCGGACTTTCTGAATACAGCTTTAACCACATGCTCACAGATACTGCCGGATTGGATGGTGTGTCTTGCGTGGCATGTCATCAACGGTCTACGTTTAACCTCGGCAACGAAAACAGCGGAAACCTGCATTTTGAATCCCAACCCATCGCCTACGGGCCTTTCGAAAGTCCACTTGTGAGTCCAATGGCGTTGTTTTCTGGCTACACACCTGTGGAAAGCGCACACATTTCTGATGCAGGTATTTGCGGAGATTGCCACACACTCATCACGAATACGGTGGATCTGAGCGGGAATTTAACAGGAACTACCTTCATTGAACAAGCCACATATCACGAATGGTTGAACAGCGCTTACGATGAGGGTCAAGAATTACAATCTAGTTGTCAGGATTGCCACATGCCATCTCTGGGAGATAAAGACCCTATCCGTTTGGCTGCCGGTTACGCCACTCCTTACAGAGCACCTTTTTCAAAGCACGAGTTCGCCGGTGCCAACTACTTGATGCTCGGGCTAATGAACGAAAATAAAGATACGCTCGGAATTCTAGCTACAGCAGATGATTATGCTGCAACCATTGAAGCAACTGAAAACATGTTGAAAGATGGATTAGAGTTGGAAGTTCTGCCGCATAACCGCGATGGAGACTCCACTTATTTACATTTTTCATTGCGAAATTTGGCCGGACATAAGTATCCGAGCGGATATCCGGCGAGAAGATTGTACCTGGAATTAACTGTCGCGAGCGTAGAAACTGGAGAGATACTATTTAGCAGTGGCGAAAATGGTTTAAACAACGTCCTTCCAGATGAAGATGAGTCTTTCGAGCCCCATTACGATGTGATTCGATCGGAAGATCAGATGCAGATTTACGAAATGGTCATGGGGGATGTGAATGGAGATTTTACCACCATCTTGGAACGGGCAGCAACACACTTGAAAGACAACCGACTCGTTCCGCGCGGATTCAAAGTCTCTGATGCACAATACGATAGTACTGCAGTTGTTGGTGTTTGGCCATCAGATGAAAACTTCAATTATGCGTCTGGAATAGAAGGAAGCGGTACAGATGAAATCCGCTACCACATTGCCTCCAATGGTAACCACGAGGCTTTGCAAATAACCATCCGCGCTTTATACCATTCTGTTCCGTTCAAATGGGTAGATGGTTTGTCAGGCTTGGATGACCCCTTCGTCCAGCACTTTCAAGAAATGTTCGCCGAAAGCAACACTGCGCCGTTTGAAGTGGCGTCAGAAACATTTATAGTTTCTTCCTGGTCGAATATCGATGAAGAAATGGGGGGGAAGCCGCGTGTCTTCGTGTCTAACAGCACACTTATCGTTGAAAATGTTGCGGATGCAGAAGTGATGGTGTTCTCCATGAGCGGACAACTTGTTGCAAAATCTACCATCAATGGCAACAGAGGGATGGTTAGGTATCCATTTGTTGCAGGTATTTATTCCGTAGTAATTCGCACAAATGGACGCGAATTCATTGAAAAAGTGTATTTTCCATAAACCAAACAATAAGTCGTATGAAACCAATTTACAAATCTGCAAGTCTGCTTCTCGCTTTGGGGGTAGTTGGCGCATTGAATGCCCAGCTCACCTTTACCAATGTGAGTGCGGAATTACAGCCCATTAGTGGGTTTAGCAATGAAGATTGCGCGGTTGACATGAACCAAGATGGCCTGGATGACATCGTTCGTGTGACCAACAACGGTATTTACATCGATTACCAAATGCCTGACGGTTCGTTTGAGGCATTCTATCAGTCGATGCCTATTGTTAATCCACCAAACTGGAGCATTTGCGCCGGTGACATTGATGGAAATGGACACACGGATCTTGTCTTCGGAAACGGTTCTCGGGTGTCTTTCTGCATGGCCAATGCCGATGGAACAGCGTTCGTAGAAGATGACCGTCCGGAATACATCTTCTCGCAGCGTTCGACCATGGCGGATATCGATAACGATGGCCACTTGGATGCTTTTGTTTGCCATGACGTAGACCAAAGCCATCCATACCGCAACGATGGTAATGGATACCTCGTGTTAGACCAATCACTCATCACTACCCTTGATGCCGGTGGAAACTACGCTGCTATCTGGTGTGATTATGACAACGATTGGGACATCGATTTGTACATCACAAAATGCCGTGGTGGTGCCCCTGTTGGCGATCCACAGCGCATCAACCTCCTTTACCGCAACAACGGTGACGGAACGTTTACTTCGGTTGGACCTGAAGCAAATATGGACGATGGAGACCAAAGCTGGACTACCGTTTTTGAAGATTTCGATAACGACGGTGACTTCGATTCATTTACCGTAAACCATGCGTGGGCAAACCGCCTCATGCGCAACAACGGTGACGGAACATTTACAGACATCATCGCATCTTCTGGAATCAATGCAGGAGATTTGGGAGCTTGGAACTGTGATGCTTATGATTTCGACAACAACGGTTGGGTCGATATCTTCTCAGAAATGGGAACTGAGCTCTACCTTAACAACGGAGACGGTACGTTCACAGGTCAGCAGTTGAACTTCAACAGCGGTGGTGTAGGCGATATGAATAACGATGGCTTCCTCGATGTAATCAACGGAAGCACCTTGTGGATCAACAACGGAAACACCAACAATTACGTGAAGTTCAACCTTCAAGGAATTGTTTCAAACAAATCTGCCATCGGTGCACGCATCGAAATTTATGGTGATTTTGGTATGCAAGTGCGTGAAGTGCGCTCTGGACGTTCATTTGCGCCAATGAGCTCACTTATTACTCATTTCGGATTGGGTCAGTACGATACCATCGATGAAGTGATCATCAAGTGGCCTAGCGGTGCGATTACACAAATCGACAACCCGCAGATCAACACAACCCACACAGTTCCTGAAGTAAGCTGTTTGTTGGATCCAAATACGATCACAGCTTCTGGTTTAACTACTATTTGTCCGGGAACCTCTGTAACCCTTTCTGCTGATCCTGGCTTCGAATACCTTTGGTCTACCGGTGAAACCACTCAAACCATTAGTGTATCGCAAGCAGGCACGTACTCAGTGATGTTGTTAGACGGAGAGTGCGCCTCTCTTTCAAATACCATTCAGGTGAGTGTTATTACCATGCAGGAGCCTAGCATTACTGCTGAAACTGAAACCGTTATTTGTGAAGGAACAGAAGCTATTCTTACTTCTACTCCGGGAAGCATATATACCTGGTCGAACGGCGCAAACACGCAAACCATTGCTGTTACTGAATCTGGTAACTACAGCGTTACTGTTCAAGGTTTGTGTGACAATGTGCAATTGTCTTCTCAAGAGATTGAAATCATTGTTATGGATGCTGCTGATGCTCCAGTTGCCAATGATGTTGTGCTCAATGAAGCTGGTACTGCCGAATTGACTGCAACAGGTGACAACCTTCTTTGGTATGCTTCTGAAAACGCTACAGAATCAATAGGTTCAGGAAGTTCGTTTACTACGGATGTGGTAAATACATCTTTGACCTATTGGGTAGAGGCCAACACCATTCACGGTGGAGCTCTTGAAGATGGTGGTAAGCTAGATAACACCGGCGGCGGTGGTTTGCCATCAAGCGGTGCTTATAGCTACTTCAACGTTTGGGAAG
>JBJOIB010000114.1:0-3502 GCA_046047375.1 Bacteroidota bacterium | reverse complement strand
AGTAATTTTACCGGCTCCTTATTGGGTAAGTTACAGCGAAATCGTGAAGATTGCTGGTGGTATCCCAGTGGAGATTCCAACACCGATAGAGAACGACTTCAAGCTGACTCCTGCGCAATTAGAGCGCGCCATTACTGCTAAAACGCGCATGGTGATTTACAGTTCACCGTGCAATCCAACGGGAACCGTTTATTTAAAAGAAGAGTTGGAAGCTTTGGCGGAAGTTTTGCGCAAGTATCCAGATATTTTGATTATCTCGGATGAGATTTACGAACTCATCAATTTCTCGGGAAAGCATGCGAGTATGGCTGCTATCCCCGATATGTATGAACGCACCATTACAGTTAATGGCGTTTCGAAAGGCTTTGCCATGACAGGCTGGCGTTTGGGATATATTGGAGCGCCTAAGTGGATTGCTGATGCTTGTACGAAAATACAGGGACAATTCACCAGTGCGGCTTCGTCCATCAGTCAGATGGCAACAAAAGCAGCAGTGGAAGCAGATCCTGCGGTAACACATGAAATGAAAGCGGCCTTCCTGAAAAGACGCGACCTTGTGCTCGATGAGCTCCGTTCCATCCCGGGATTGGGGCTGAATGTACCAGAAGGTGCTTTTTATATTTTCCCGGATGTATCGGCCTATTTCGGAAAATCTTTCAATGGTCAAGTCATCCATACGGCATCCGATCTTTGCAATTTCATTCTTGAGCAAGAATACGTTGCCTTGGTAACCGGTGAAGCCTTTGGAGACCCCAATTGCATTCGCATATCCTATGCCGCTTCAGAAAAAGAGTTGCTCGAAGCTGTAAGCCGCATCAAACGGGCATTAGCAAAACTCAATTGATCGAAAAAGTGACCAAAGAACAATTGCATCACATCTTCAATCAGTTTAACCACATGTCGGCCTTGGTGGTTGGAGATGTGATGATTGACGCCTATTACTGGGGGAAAGTGGAGCGCATTTCGCCAGAGGCACCCGTTCCGGTGGTTCAAATCAGCAACCGTGAAAACAGACTTGGTGGTGCAGCAAACGTGGCCTTGAACATTTGGGCATTAGGAGCAACCCCCGTTATTTGTTCGGTAATTGGCGCTGATGAAAAGGCAAGACTGATGCGTGAGCTAATGGCTGAGAAACAGTTCACCGCGGAAGGATTGATAGAGAGCAATGAACGTGTTACAACTGTTAAAACACGCGTTATCAGCGGAGCACACCATTTGCTTCGCGTTGATGAAGAAACAACAACGCCACTTACCTCTGCTGAAGAAAATGCACTCATTGAGCGCTGCCAGACATTCATAGCCTCCGGCAACATCCAGGTTGTTATTTTTGAAGATTACAACAAAGGTGTGCTGACGGAACGCGTGATCCGATCGGTCATCGAAATCGCCCGTCAACACGGAATTCCGACTACAGTAGACCCTAAAAAAGATAACTTCTTCGCCTATCAGCAAGTGGATTTGTTCAAACCCAACTTGAAGGAATTGAAAGAAGGCATCAACATGCCGGTTGACAGAAAAGACCTGACGACCATTCACGCTGCCATTGACGCCATGGAAAAGCGTTTGAACAATGTGATCTCTTTGGTTACTCTGAGTGAACAAGGGGTGCTTATTCAAGCTGGAGAGCAGCGCATTCACATTCCAGCGCATCCGCGTGAAATACTCGATGTTTCAGGAGCAGGAGACACCGTGATCAGCGTAGCTTCTTTATTGCTTGCCGCCCAAGCGGATATACGAACCATTGCCACAGTGGCTAACCTGAGTGGCGGACTGGTATGCGAAAAAGTTGGGGTGGTGCCTGTCGATAAAATGCGATTACTCGAGGAGGCGACCAAATTGATGAACTCATGAGCCTACAGTCGTTCCGGGAACGGGTAAACCTTTTTCTTTATGGACATAAAGATCAGGTGTTGACTGTTGCTAAATTCCTGAGCGTTGTTGTTACTTTCTCTGCCATTTTCACCCTTGTTTATTACTACGGATACCCGCACAATCAGGAAGAAGAGGCCACCCTTTTGCGCATCATCAAAGGAAGCTTTGGCTTTTATGTATTGTACTACCTTATTCGTTTTATTTACGATTTCAAGCCTATTGAGTTTATACGGAACACGTGGTTTGAAGGATTGATCATGGCGGTGTTGACCATTGAGGGCATATCGTACAACCTCTTCGACACCTTATTGCTTGAAAAATTGTTTAATTCAGCAGGCCTTACAAACTTTTCTGATCTGTCAGCCATCTTCATTCAGCTCTACTTTCTTGCCGTTATTTTGATTGGATTTGGCCGAAGCAGCGATGTTATTCCGCGTATTAAACTCAATCCTGCCCTTGTTTTCATTCTCACTTTCATCATCATTATTCTCTTTGGAGCCGGCTTGTTGATGTTGCCTGAAATGACCACTCAATCAGGCAGTTTGAACTTTATAGATGCCCTTTTTTCAAGCACCAGCGCTACATGTGTAACAGGCTTGATGACTTTAAACACCCACACCGATTTCACCTTCAAAGGACAAATGATCTTGTTGATTTTGATGAAGTTAGGGGGATTGAACATCATTGCCTTTGGGTCATTCTTAGCTTTAGCCGCGCGCTTTGGAATCGATACCAAACAGCATTCTGTGATTGAAGACTTTGTGAACAAGGGAACCCAGCTTTCGGCCGAAGGAATGTTGCGCAAGGTTGTTTTTTGGAGCCTTGGAATTGAAGTTGCCGGTGCTCTTGGATTGTTCATTTTTTGGGACAACGCCATTCCTTTTGCATCGACCAGCGAAAAAGTGTTTTATTCTATTTTCCATTCGGTTTCTTCGTTTAATAATGCCGGTTTGTCTGTTTTCGACAATGGATTTTATGCCGAAATCGTTCGCAACAACTACTACGCCCACTGGATCATCAACGGATTGGTTTTTCTGGGTGCATTGGGAATGATGGCCGTGTTTGATTTGTTCGATCCCGGGCAGCTGCGCGATCGTATGCGCAACCCATGGAAACGCATTCAATTCAGCACAAAAATCGCTTTGTACTATTCTATTGTGCTGATCGTAGGTGGTGCAGCGCTTTTTCTTCTAACCGAAGGAAGCAATTCACTGAAAGACATGAGCATGTTCGGCAAGGTCACTACATCGTTGTTTCAAAGCGTGAATGCACGATCCAACGGTCTCAATACGGTCGATTACGGAATTGTCTCCGCCCCTGCTCTTTTCGTGATCATTTCCTTGATGTTCATCGGTGCATCATCCAGCTCTACCGGAGGTGGAATAAAAACAAGCACTCTCGCCTTACTTATCGGTTCAGCCTTGGCGAGTATTCGCGGACAGGAGAAAACAGTACTCTTCAAACGCACCGTTTCCTCCACCCTTTTGTCTAGAGCCATCGCTGTATTCATTTTCTTCGCAGCCTTGAACGTGGTGGGGGTTTTTGTGCTGAGTCTAACCGAACATAGTTTACTCAATTCAGAACAATTTGGAGCCATAGACATGTTGTTCGAAACCGTTTCGGCATTCGG
>JBJOIB010000113.1:0-3176 GCA_046047375.1 Bacteroidota bacterium | reverse complement strand
CCTGCCACCAAGCCCACCATATATTCTGCTAACTTTACCCCCCCATTCCTTCCCATGAAATACCCCCTCCTCGCCCTCACTCTCCTATTGCTCTCCTCATGCGGAAACAATGCAACGGTGTTCTTTGGAATGTATAGCCGCTACAAACTGCAAGAAGGGGAAGTCAACCACCATCCTATCCCAAAAGAAAAGGTGGATGAATTCGAAGCGTGCTGCTACATGGAAGGTGCCCAAATCTATTTGAATAGAGCTTTTACTTACCCATCACAAAATTACCGTGTATTCATCGGTGCAGGCGAACAACTTCACTCTTCTGAATTCAGCGGATTTCAATCCGTAGATGATCACTACCTGGTGAAAGAATCTAAGTCGTTTACCGGAAAAAAAGTGCAGTTCGATGCCTTTCTGCTTCAACGCGATGATTTTTCGATCTGTAGGGTGGTTTTTGATGAACCTAAAAGCGGCCTGCTCCTGGTCGTCGATCATGTTTTTACATCGTCGAATCAAGCTAAAGGGTTTTTTGAAGGATTAGAACAAAATTTTGAACAATACATAAAGTTGAAATGATTCGGTATCTGGTTTTCTTTGTTTTTATTGCATTAGCGGGATGTGGCGTAAAATCATCCTCTAGTGGTTCCGGGAAAGTGAGCCTCGTGAAAGTGTTTTCTAGGCCCGATGGATCTACGATGTATTTTATGGGACCGCTGTTTTTTGCAAGTAAATCGGATCATGCTGATATGGAAATAGACTATACTTATATTCCGCTCGCAGACGACTCGGTGACCGCCAATTTTACGATTTTGTCACGCTCAGCTTCTGATTTTGCTTTCAATGGAATGGAATTCTCCGGTGATGAACCGATCGCTTCTACAACCTCAGCTAAGCTGTTTTTTAAAGAGAAGAGAGGTAAGAGCTTCGCGTTTCGCTATTCTGTGCGCATTGAAGCCAAAGCATGGCGCACTTTCATGAAATCAGCTTCCCCAACGATCAGGGTTAACTCAATGGTTTTCACACCCGGAAAAAAACACCGCAAACACATGCAAGCGGTGCGAGATCAAGTGCTTTTTCCGACAGAATAATATCAACGAATGTTGCGGGGATGGTATTTCATGATTTCTTCCCGCAAATATTCGCGATCTAAGTGCGTGTAAATCTCTGTGGTGGTGATGCTTTCATGCCCTAACATCTCCTGCACCGCGCGAAGATCAGCGCCAGCTTCTACCAAGTGAGAGGCAAAGCTATGCCGGAAGGTGTGTGGACTAACATTCTTTCGTATGCCCGCCTTTTCTGCAGCTTCTTTTACAATTGTAAATACGGTCACTCGCGATAAAAATCGGCCTCGCTTGTTGAGGAACACATAATCGGAACTGCGCGGCTCAATGATGATTTCGGACCGGATGTCATTGATATAATGCAACAAAAGAATTAACGCGGTTTTTCCAATCGGAATCAGTCGCTCCTTGTTTCCCTTGCCAATCACCCGAATGAAACCTTCATTGTGATATATGCCAGAAATTTTTAACTCGCATAATTCGCTCACGCGCAAGCCGCAGCTATACAAAACCTCAAGAATCACCCGTGCACGAACCCCATCGTGAGTGCTCATATCACAAACGGATAACATGCTCTCAATTTCTTTGAATGTCAAGCTATCTGGAAGTTTTCGTCCAAGACGGGGCGACTCAATAAGGTCTGCCGGACTAGCATCAATGTGATTTTCGAGCAATAAGTATTCAAAAAAACCTCGAATACCTGATAGCACGCGAGATTGCGAACGAGGACTAATCCCGATATCATGCAAATAAGCGAGGAATTCTTCCAAATCTTCGCGCGTAACCTGCTGAGGCGATTTGTTTTTTAAATCAGCAAATGATTGCAGTTTTGAAATGTCTTGCAAATAAGCTTCAATACTGTTATCTGCCAGCGATTTTTCGAGTTGTAAAAACTGCGTGTACGATTTTATAGCAATGTTCCAGTTCATGGTGATGTCAAGCCAAACGAAGTTACAACTTGACGCGTAAGTTTTATATAGCTGAATTGCTTTTTTTTTGAACAATAACTAAAAACCCTCTGTGACGTTTCACAGAGGGTTTTCGACTAATTTACCTAAACAAATTCTACATTGAATTAACCAAAATTACTACGAGAATTGTAGCGTTCAGAGTCGTTGCCGACTCAATATCATTGAACCCACTCTTGTTTAGTGAGCATAAGTGCTTCTTGAACCGTAATGCGCTCCCCATCGTTGTAAGCGGTTACGAATGGACCCTTGAAATTGTACAGTTTCTTGATGCGTTCACGGTCTGTACGTGCCTCAACATATTGCTTCCATGAACCAGTAGCATATTTGATCCACTCTTCATGATTTTCAACCGTAAAGCTTTCGCTAAAGTTGTGATTGGATTTAAAGTAAGAGGCGTTCACTAATCTATGCGCAGCCATGATTTGAACCTTGTAAACAACTCCCGTTTCTGGTGATGGGACAACGTTATTCTTTTTATCGGCAGTTACACTGGTTGAACCAGTCGTTGCCTTCGGCTGAGTGCTTGTTTTGGCTGGTTCTGTGCTTGTGCTTGCGTTCTTAGGCGTGTCTGTCACCTTCTCCTCAGTGCTAGTAGGCTTGGTGTCAGTCTTTACTTGTGTTTCAACTTTAGTTGTCGTTGGCTCTTTCACCACCACTGCATTTGTTTGCTGTTGGGTGTTGGCGGCCAAAGGATCTACTGCCGGAGATTCAGCATCAATTACAGGAATTTCTTTCGGCGTGTTGTTGTCGACGTACGAAAAAGTACCAACTACGTTCGGATTGCCACTTCCCACCATGCGGTACGATACTTTGAACGACTTCAAATCAGGGGCTTCGAACCAAATATACTTAATGCCATCGCTCTCAATGGTAACCACAGCTCCGTCAGAATCGTCTTCATTCACGGTGAAACCTGATGGAATACGCTCCTTAATCTTCGCAAACCCTTGAAGGTTGGCGTTCACTACATTCAAGGTCACCAAGTAATTGTCGGCAGAAACTTCAGTTATAGTCCGTAAACAAGCTAAATCTGAGCCGCTGTATTGAACGGTTGTTGGAGGCGCCACGGTCTGAACAACGGCAGTGCCTACACTTACAACTTTACTCTGTAACTCATAATCTACCCGCTGATTCTCATTAATATAAGAAAATA
>JBJOIB010000112.1:0-13602 GCA_046047375.1 Bacteroidota bacterium | reverse complement strand
ATGCGACCGTATCGGTCTTTAACGATCGCTTTTAGTTGTTGTTCGTTTTCCATAAGTACAATGCAATATGACGATGAAAGGTGTAAAATTTTAGCAGCATTGCTGTCCAGAAGTAGGAGTGTATCCGTCGAATAATGTCGAGAACACATGTCTCATCTTTTCCCATTTTTCGGGTTCAATACAGTAATTCACGCGCGTACCTTCAATGGTTCCCTGTATGATGCCCGCCTCTTTCAGCTCCCGCAAATGCTGACTGATGGTGGGTTGCGCCAATCCCAACTCCTCTACCAAATCACCGTTGATGCATACCTTGCTCTGAATCAAATGCTGCAAAATGGCAATGCGAGCCGGATGCCCTAATACCCGAGCGAGCATCGCTAACTCGTTCTGCGCTTCTGTGAATAGGTCTGTACGCGTAACTCCCATATGATTTATTTTAATATCGCAATATTACGATGAAATAAACGTTCATTGTGTTTCTTCAGTGTTAATTTTCTCCAACCACGAGTGAAAACGCATCCCTGGAAGGCACGAAGCGGTAAACGCAATGAAAAAGGAAAGTGCAACCCGCACATCGAGCATTCTTGCTACTTTTGCCAAAACGCTCAACCATGTACGGAAAACTGAAAGAATTCCTCTCTGCCGAATTGGCGGCCATCGAAGAAGCCGGCTTGTTCAAAAAAGAACGCATCATAACCTCTCCGCAAGACGCTGTAATTAAAGTAAGCAGCGGTCAGGAGGTGATTAACTTTTGTGCGAACAACTACCTCGGTTTGTCATCGCACCCTAAAGTGATGCAAGCCGCCAAAGATGCCATCGATTCGCATGGCTTCGGAATGTCTTCTGTGCGCTTTATCTGCGGAACGCAAGACATTCACAAAACGCTGGAGCAGAAAATTGCTTCTTTCCTGCATACAGAAGACACCATCCTTTACGCTGCTGCCTTCGATGCAAACGGTGGAGTGTTTGAACCTCTTTTGGGAGAGCAGGATGCCATCATTTCTGATTCCCTCAACCATGCTTCAATCATCGATGGAGTGCGCTTGTGCAAAGCTGCTCGGTACCGCTATGCGAACAACGATATGGCTGATCTGGAAGAACAGCTCAAAGCAGCTTCTTCTGCTCGCTTTAAGATGATCGTTACCGATGGTGTGTTTTCAATGGATGGCTATGTAGCCCAACTCGATAAAATTTGCGATCTCGCCGAGAAATACGACGCATTGGTGATGGTGGATGAATGCCATGCCACAGGGTTCATCGGAAAAACCGGACGTGGGTCGGTGGAACTGCGCAACGTGCTCGGACGTGTAGATATCATCACAGGAACACTCGGGAAAGCACTCGGTGGTGCCATGGGGGGCTTTACAACGGGTCGCAAAGAGATCATCGAAATGCTTCGCCAGCGTTCACGTCCCTATTTGTTTTCAAACTCGCTTGCGCCGAGCATCGTGGGGGCTTCTATCGCAGTGTTCGACTTGTTGAGTGAAACAACGCACCTGCGAGACAAGCTAGAGTGGAACGTGAACTATTTTAAAGACGGACTGCGCCGCATCGGTTTGGAGTTCAAAGACGGCGAATCGGCAATCGTTCCGGTCATGCTGTACGACGCACGTCTGTCACAAGTTATGGCCGACAAACTTTTGCAAGAAGGCATCTACGTTATCGGTTTCTACTACCCAGTAGTTCCGAAAGACCAAGCGCGTATTCGCGTGCAAATCAGCGCGGCCCACGAACAAAAACACCTCGATCAAGCCATCACGGCTTTTGAAAAAGTAGGCCGGGAACTGGGTGTGATAGCTTAAGTGGTCGATCTCCTCATCATCGGTCAAGGTCTGGCAGGGTCTGTTCTGGCTTTTCGCGCACAGCGGCGCGGATGGACGGTGCACGTGGTCGATAATAACCGCAAGTCATCAGCAACGATGGTGGCGGCCGGTATGTTCAACCCTATGTCGTTCCGCTCCATTGTTCCCACCTGGGAAGCAGCTGAACATCTGGCAGCAACGAAGAAGCTATACCACGAAATGGAAGCCCACTGGGGGGTGAAACTGGTTCACTCCTTACCCCTCATAAAGGTGATGCCTGATGCATCATACGCTGAGAAATGGAACAACAAGGTGGATAACCAGAGTGTGCCGTTTATTCAGCACATTACCACCAATGAAGCGGTCAAGGCTCCGTTCGGAATAGGTGTGGTGAGTGAGTGTGGCTATGTTGACTTACCCCTGTTGGTTGAGCAAATGCGCTCAGAACTTGAGCAGAACGGTTGTTATACAAATGCAGCAGTGGAGATGCACCACATTGTGCAAGAAGAAGATCACCACCGATGGGCCGACCTTCGCGCTAAGTGTGTTGTTTTTGCCGCTGGGGCTGCGTTTTCACATGATGAGGTTCCGGTGGTGCCCAACAAAGGTGAGGTGTTGACGGTGACTTCGCACCAGGCGCCGCGCAACGCAATCATCAATCACAGCAAGTGGCTCATGCCGCATCACAGTGGGGTTTTTCGACTCGGTGCTACGTATGAACGACCTCCATTTGATCCACATCCTTCCGATGATACGCACCGTGAGCTCCTGAAACGAATACAGGAGGTGGTGGAGGCCGATCTGGAGGTCGTGCGACACGAAGCAGGCATTCGTCCTACCTCGCCTGACCGCAAGCCCATGATCGGCCGCCTGAACAATGGCGTCTATGTGCTGAATGGATTGGGAACCCGTGGGGTGCTGGTGGTGGCACGCACCACAGAGTCGCTGCTGGATCATTTGATGCACGGAACACCAATTCCGAAAGAACTCGATATTCTTCGCTTCAAAAAATAAAAGTTTCAATAATAATTGAAAGTAGTGAAATAATGCATATCTTTGGGTATGCAATTCGACGAAGCAAAAGAGCAATTCATTAATAGCTGGGGTTCACTCGGTTCAAGTTGGGGCGTTAGTCGCACCATGGCACAGGTGCACGCCTTGCTACTCATTTCAGATCAACCTTTATCTGCCGAAGACGTTATGGAGGGCCTCAATATCAGCAGAGGCAATGCCAATATGTCGTTACGTGCCCTCATCGATTGGGGGTTGGTGGAGAAGAAAATCAAGCTTGGGGAACGGCGGGAGTTTTTTGTGGCCGAAAAGGATTTGTGGAAGGTGGCTGTTCGCATCATGAAGGAGCGCCGGAAACGGGAGTTGGAGCCGATATTGTCTACCCTGAAGCAGGTGCGCGAAATAGAGCCCGGATCAGGAGAACAGGATGAAGTGCAAGCCTTCAAAAAACAAATGGAAGAGCTGGATGACTTTGCAAAGCGGGTCGACGGGATGCTAGGGAAACTTGCAGCGGCTGATGAGAACTGGTTTACAGGATTACTCACTCGGATGCTGATTAAATAACACAACCATGAAAAATTCATTTCTAACCGCGTCTGCATGGATCCAGGGAATCACGATGCTGATCTGGCTGCTTACGCTCATCAATCCAATCATTGCACTCTTTTTTATGCTCTTCGTTGGAGCCTCACAATTGGTTCTGAACTCCATCGCAATTAAGGAATGGCGGGGATCTCAGCGTTTGAAAAACCGCAGCCGGATTTATTGGGTTGGCGTTCTTTTATTCGCTCCCATCGGCTGGCTGCTGTACGAATTTACCACGGAGATGACCGCTTTTGTAACCATGATCTGTCTCGGTGTCGCTCTGGCCATCTTTTCTACCTATATGGCAATCAATGAGGTACGCGAATAATTTTTTTCAGCAAAGTTTCAAAAAATACTGAAAATATGAAAACATATAGAAGAATGAAGGTGGTGCTGGCAGGAGGCACAGGGGCCATTGGAACAGCTCTTATTAGTCGCTTTCGCGCACACGGCGCGGATGTAACCGTACTTACCCGAGCCGCATCTCTACAAAAAGACGGTGTTCAATATGTGCATTGGGACGGCAGACGTACCGGTCCTTGGATGTCGGAACTGAACCACGCTGATCTGCTAATCAATTTATCTGGGAAGTCGGTGAATTGCCGCTACTCACCTGAAGCGAAAACTGAAATAATGCGGTCTCGAATAGACAGTACCCTGGCTTTGGGGGCTGCTTGCATAGCGTTGAGCCATCCACCAAAGTGTTGGATCAATCTCGCCAGCGCCACGCTGTACGCCGATGCCATGGAACATCCATGGGATGAAAATGGAACCCATGATACAGGATTCAGCGCAGAAGTATGCGAGCAATGGGAACAAACATTTTTGGATATTCCAACGCCCGCTACACGCAAAGTGATTTTCAGAACTGCCTTCTTCCTCAGCCGCTCTGGTAGCGTTCTTCAAGAGTTAGCAACAGCAGTAAGATTGGGTTTGGGCGGAAAATGGGGCAAACGCGATCCAATGGTATCATGGATCCATGAAGAGGATTTTTTCCGCATGGTCAAAACGGCCTACGATGATGAATGGGAGGGCATCTTCAACGCATCATCACCCGGACCGGTGCCCCTCAGTCATTTCTTCAATGCCATTCGTCGAACCACAGGTCCATCCTTTGGTCTGCCCGTACCCGAATTCCTGGTTCACGTGGGCTGTTGGCTGAAACGAACTGAGCCTGAACTCATCTCAAAAAGTCGGTATGTTATTCCGGTTGCTGCTCTCAACCAGGGCTTCCGATTTCACTACAGCGACATCCGATCTGCCATGACCGACCTCCTCACGAACCAGCCATCGGCCCAATTGAGCAAATGGCGATTTGTACACGCAGGAAAGCGCTCTTCTTTCTTACCCTACGTGAGTCGTCTTTTTTAAAGGCCAGTGGCGGTTGATTGTTGCACATGTTTTATGCAGTGGTCGCAGAATTGACGAATATCAACGAACAACAGCCCCTGTTTTTTGTAATTTTGGAACGAACGCGGAAAGCAAAAAATCTGAAATACCATGCTCACAAAAAAAATAGAAAAGGCCCTCAATGATCAAATCAAGGTGGAAGCCGAGTCGTCTCAGTTTTACCTTGCCATGGCTTCGTGGGCGGAAACAGAAGGATTGAACGGAACAGCTGACTTTCTCTACCAACACGCAGATGAGGAGCGAATGCACATGCTTAAACTCGTGCGCTTTGTTAACGAACGCGGCGGAAAAGCAATCATTCCGGAATTAAAGCAACCTCCACGCGAGTGGAAATCGATTCAGGATGTCTTTCAAAACCTCTTGAATCATGAAACAAAAGTGACCGCTGAAATCAACAGCGTTGTGGACGTTTGCCTGAGCGAGAAAGATTATACCACACACAATTTCATGCAGTGGTACGTGTCTGAACAAATCGAAGAAGAAGGATTGGCGCGCATGATCATGGATAAGCTCGCCTTGATCGGGAACGACAAAGGAGGCATGTACCTCTTCGACCGCGATCTGCTTTCTCTTCGTCCGAAATCAGCCCAACAGCCCTGAAGTGGAGGCAAACTGATCGAACCATCGTCAGGTTATCCACACTCAAAGCGTAATAATCAAAAATTAGCCCCGTGTTTTTGCAACCGGGGCTTTTTATTTTCGTAGAATGGCACGGTTGGGTCGATTTTTGTCACTCAGGTAAAAAGAATGAAACTATTCATCTTTTCTGTATTATCCCTCTTTTCGTTGGTGTTCGTTCCTTCAACAGATGAACAGCTCGACGATGCTGATACCATTGCCATAACCAAGGCGAATTTTTTGTTTCAGTTTGCCTCTTTCAATGACTGGCCTGAGGAACGCAAGAAAGGCTCGTTCAAGATTGGGGTAGTTGGTAACGACAACCTGTACAAAGAAATGGTCGAAAAATACGCCTCAAAAGCGGTTGGAAGTCAGGCTTTGGAGGTGTTTCGAATGGATAAAATCTCTCCTGGACAATTTTTTCACATCATCTACATCGATGGAGTTGCAACGGCTAACCTGCCAGCCATTGTTAAAACAGTTGGATCTGATCCTACGCTGATCGTTGCCAATGGCCGCGACGTGTTGCAAAAAGGAGCTGCTATCAGTTTTGTGCCAGTAGATGGCATGGTGCGATACGCAATCAATGCAGATGAGGTTGGTAAACGAAAACTTACGATTGGCTCACGAATTCAGTTATGGGCAATAAACTAATACATATCCTAACGGTGGTGTTGCTTCTAGTAGGAGGACCATCTATGGCACAAACGGAATTGCCGCTGACATCACGCGCCATTACGCTCGTGCAGGAAGGTGATCTCACCGCCGCCCGTCAGTTCATTCTCGACGCCGTTACAGATCCTGTAGAATCGCAAAACGCATATACGTGGTATGTGAAGGGATTTATATTCAAAGAAATCTACAAGCAAATCGAAAAGGCAAATCCATACTCTGAAAACCGTGAAGTAGCCATTGAGGCCATCCGAAAGTCGATGGCGATGGATGTTGCAGGTACCTACCGCGATAACAACACCAAAGCAATAGAGTTTTTGGCCACAAGCTATTACAACGATGCGGTACGTCTATCGCGTTCGCTGAATGCAGAAAACATCAACGAACCAGAGCGTTTCTACCAGCGCTACAAAGAGACTGAAGCGCTCATCGAACCCAATAAAAACTACGCGGCAAGCGATGTAGAACTCTACAAAAACCTTGCGCGAGCCTGTATGGTGATTTACGAAATAGACCGCGAGCGCAACCTTGTATTCTTCGATCGGGGCTTCGATTACTACACAAAAGCACTCGCACTTAATCCCAATGATTACGTCGCCAACTACAACACCGCTTCCGGGTTGTACAACCAGGGAGTGCATTACATTCGACAAATTAGCTACGATACCGAAATTTTCGAATTAATCCTGATTCAGGAAAAATGCGTGGCACTCTTCAAAAAAGCCCTCCCTTACATGCTTCAGGCACACGCTTCCGATCCGAACGGGAAGGCCGCGTTGAAAGGCCTGGTGGCGATTTACAAAAGCCTCAGCGATGACGAGTCGGCCGATCAGTATCAACAGGAATTGGAACGCCTAATAAAAGCAGGATTGATCAAGGAATAACCTATGAGGTTTACGACGATACCGTGGAAAATAGGAATTGGCTTCGGGGTGTTCATCATCACCGTGGCTGTTTTGTTTTTGCTCACGCGTAAATCGCTCAATGAAAGCCGTGAAATCAGCAACCGCATCGATGATGTGTACGCACCATCCATTGAAGTGCTCGAAAACCTGAGCAATGATCTCGTTTATTCACGTGTATTGATCAAACACTGGGCTGCAGTTCAATCCAGACCAGATGTGATGGAGAAAACCTTGTTGGTGAATATGATGACCGAAAAGGTGCCTTCGCAAATGGATAGGTTGAACTACATGGCTCGGGCATGGGACGACAGCGATCGCCAGTCGTTGGATAGTCTTCAAAATTCGGTCTCTCGCCTCTTCATCGTCTACAACCAGATCATCCGACTTTTACCTGATTTTGAAAGTTATACCAACCCCAATGCTATTATGGCGGTTGACTACCTTTTTCTGGAAGGAGAAGGTATTGAAACATGCACGGCCGAAGTGGAAAGGCGCACCACCGCCTTGTTGGCACGTCAGAGACAGCATTTGGGCACCGCCACACAAACCATGAATGAAATAGGAGATCGGCTGCGGTTTTATGCTGGAAATATCTCGGTATTGGTGCTCTTCATGGGTATTTTTATTGCTATTTCCGTATCGCGCTCCATTGTGAAGCCCATCAATGAGCTTAAACGCACGTTGCTCTATTTGGGCAAGGGCATCTACCCGCGAGGGACCGTGCAGGTTACGGCCGATGAAATAGGTGACATGGCCTTTGCTGTGAACCGATTGGTGGATGGACTCAAAAAAACGCGCGAGTTTTCAGCGCAAGTAGGTGGAGGTAATTTTGACGCTAACTACGCGCCGCTCTCTGAAGATGATGAGCTAGGGTACGCACTCCTCAAAATGCGCGATGACCTGGCCGCCAACGAACGCCTGCTGGAGCGAAAAGTAGAAGAGCGCACCAACGAAGTGGTCCAACAAAAGGAAGAAATTGAGCGTCAGAAAGAACGCGTGATGGAACTGTACAAAGACCTCACCGATTCGATCAACTATGCAAAACGAATTCAACAAAGTATTCTCCCAACCCGCGAATACATCCTTGAAATGTTTCCGGATTCGTTCGTTTTCTTCAAGCCAAGAGACATCGTATCGGGCGACTTTTATTGGTTCAAAAATGCTGGCAGAAAAAAGTACATGGCTGCAGTTGACTGCACTGGACATGGTGTTCCAGGCGCTTTCATGAGTCTCGTGGGTTACAACGCTCTCAACCACGTTACGAAGGTATTTACCCGACCGGCTCAGGTGCTCAACCACCTCAACCGATTATCATCTGAAACACTGCGCAGTGAATCGAGAGATTTGCATTTGACCGATGGAATGGACCTCGCTTTTATTTCCATCGATTCAGAAACCAACGAGATGGAATACGCCGGGGCGCATAATCCAGTCTATATCGTCCGCAAAAAAGAAATCATCGTAATAGATCCTGATAAATTTTCAATCGGTTCATTTCTGCAGGGAGAACGTGAATTTACTAACCACACCTTTCAACTGGAATCGGGTGACGCGGTATACATTTTCTCCGATGGATATGTAGACCAGTTCGGTGGGCCAAACGGTAAAAAATTCCTTAAGAAGCAATTCCGCGAACTATTGATTGAAATCAGCCATTTGCCCATGGCAGAACAAGGCATTCAAATCAACGAGCGACTGATTGCCTGGAAAAAAATGTACGATCAGGTGGATGATATCCTAGTGTTGGGCGTACGCGTCTAGCTTCAGGTTGTAAATACCGAACCCCCAAGAACATAGGTGTCTTTCGGATTCAGGCACAATACCGGAATCTGTGCCTCATTGGTGATCACCTGTTGTTCGTAACCACCACCTATGATGCCGATCAAGCTGTTTTCGTAGAAATTCATGATCGTAATCAAATCCGCATCAACAGAAGAAGCAAATGCCAGCATGGCCTTCACAAAACCGCTTGATTTTTCCTCGGTGCTTTGAACTGTGAACTGAATATTGCGCTCTGTCAAGAAGTTCTTGGCATAAGCCATATTCCGATCCAACTGGTTTTTCAAAAACTCATCGGTTTCTCCTGGCGAAATCAGGTGCACCTTGCTGTTGAAGTACTTGGCCATATCGGCAACCAAACTCAACTTTTGTTTGGTTTCCCGATGCAGGTCGAGCGGCACCACAATATTATCATAGCCATGATGGCGGATAAAGCGCTCCTGAACTATGATGAAAGGAATAGAGCTATCGGTAACGATGCGCAAAGCACGGCTTCCCGTGATAAACTGCATTCCGCGTAATCCATGCGTACCCATGATGATGAGACTGGCATCAATCTCAGTTGCTACCTCGTCAATATCTTCGAAAATACTTCCAATGCGCACCATAGTCTTTACGATGATGTCATATTCTTCCTTCATCCGCAGTGCCAACGCCTCCAACTTAGCACGTGTCTCAGCAATGTGTCGCTTGTTGTCGATAACATGCAGAACAGTGATTTCGGCTTCAATGGTTCGCGCAACGGTAACGGCATGATTCAGAGCAGCATCACCTACCTTGGTGAAATCGGTTGGTACAAGAATATTTTTCATGGAGATTTTCCTTAACTGTGGTTTGGCGCCTCGAAAATAGCAATTTGAGTCTAGTTTTTAAGCGTACATGTAGGAATTTTCCTAATGGAGGTGAAGCGAAGTGTCCTACAAGCTACGGTAAATGAAGCTATTAGCTTTGTTCGTCTGGAAAAAGGTTGAAACCAAGCAGCCTGATCATCCTTTATATCTGGTTACTTTTAGCAATACTTTGATGGTCATGCAGACAGCCACCGGCTTTGAGTCGGTGGTTTTTCTTTTAGACAAACTCTCGGATTTATCTCTTCGGTATGTAAGTTTGCAATATGCAGATAGCGCAATACATTCATCAACTGCGGGGGTGGCTTTCTACGCTTCAACGAAAGCATGCTCTAATATTGTTGAGTATAGCTGTGGGCATGGGCGCCGGATTGATCGCGGTGGTGCTCAAAAATGCTGTTTTTGGCATGCGCAAGCTGCTGACCAATTGGTTTACTCTGGATGAGGTAAACTGGTTGTATGCACTTTATCCAGCCTTGGGAATTGCGCTCACGTGGTTCATTATTCGCCTTTTTTTAAACGGTAAGCATCCCGGGCCAGGTATTCCAACAACGTTGTACGCCATCTCAAAGAGAGGTGGACAAATGAAGCGGCAACAGATGTATGCTTCGGTAATAACGAGTGTCTTTACCGTTGGATTTGGAGGGAGTGCGGGGTTGGAGGCGCCTGCCGTGCAGTCAACCGCTGGCCTCGGGTCGAATTTAGCTGCGCTCTTCCATCAAAACTACAAAACACGCATTCTCTTGATAGGCTGCGCTGCTGCGGGTTCTCTGGCTGCCATGTTCAAAGCGCCTGTTGCGGCTATCGTTTTTGCTGTTGAGGTCATCATGATTGACCTTACGACAGCCAGCATGGTGCCGTTGCTCATGGCGTCACTCTCAGCCTTGCTTACTGCATCATTGTTTCTCGATGATGATGCTCTTTTGTCTATCCACGATGCAGAGCCGTTTTCATTCAAATATCTTCCCCTGTACATTTTGTTGGGAGTAGCTTGTGGAGTGTTCTCAGGCTACTTCAACCGAATATACCTGAGTGTTACCGGTTTTTTTCAACGCATCAAAAATCCCCTGTTGCGCATTGGGAGCGGAGGTATTTTGTTGGGAGCCATCGTTCTCGTTTTCCCTCCTCTTTACGGGGAAGGATACGATATTTTGAATGCCTTTCTTCGAGACGATATCCGGGAATCAACAGCCAATTCTATGTTTTATGACCTTCCGGTCGATGGCTGGTGGATATTGTTGTTCATTTTCGGGTTGTTGATTATCAAGGTATTAGCAACGGGAATTACCCTTGGCGCTGGAGGTGTGGGTGGCATTTTTGCACCTTCTTTGTTTATGGGTGGAACCCTAGGTTTTTTGTTTGCCCGTCTGATAGATAAGCTAAATATTACCGAGGCCCTGCCCATTGGAAGCTTCACCTTGGTAGGGATGGCAGGTTTGATGGCTGGTGTGCTTCACGCCCCGCTCACTTCGATCTTCTTGATTGCTGAAATTTCGGGAGGGTATGAGCTGTTCGTTCCGCTCATGATTTCTGCGGCTATCGCCTATTACACCTCGCGATTATTCTCGAAGCACACCATTTACACACGCGAACTTTCAGAACGCGGTGAGCTCATCACGCACGACAAAGATCAAACGGTGCTAACCCTGATGAATTTGCGCAATGAGATAGAGACTAACTTCAAGCCCATCGGATCAAGAGCTACGTTGGGTGAATTGGTCAAGGTTGTTTCGGTGAGCCAGCGCAACCTCTTTCCAGTCTTGGCAGACGATGCGCGGCTGGTGGGTGTGGTTTCATTGGATGATATTCGTGAAATCATGTTTCGGCAGGAACTCTATGCGGATGTTAAAGTTGCCGAGCTGATGACGCAACCGCCTGCAATAATCCGATTGGGTGATCGCATGGAAGAGGTTGTACGCAAGTTTGATGAGTCTGGTGCTTGGAACCTTCCCGTGGTAGATGATCATGGGATTTATGCAGGATTTGTTTCGAAATCACGCATCTTTTCGGTCTATCGCCAAGTGTTGGTAGATGTGAGCGTTTAAAGAAAGTGCTAGCGCACGATGATACCGAAATTAAAAAAGCCGATGTGTTGAACATCGGCTTCTTTGTATGATCGAAAAATCAATTCTTTATTGCATGCAGCCCTGGTCAATAACGCTAATCGCATCGTTGTTCGGGAAGCAGAATCCTGATGGCAGTGCATCTGGAGTGTAGCGCATCAAGTTGGCATCGTACAACGCATTTTCTATGAAGTTAACCAAATCAGTTATTTCACTGTCAGTTAAGCCCAATGCATGAAACTCTGCAGCCAACTGTGACTCAGGAACATTCGGGTTTTCAGGGGTAGCGTTGTTTTTGTATTCAATGACTTCACGAACGCTGGTGAAGTTTCCACCGTGTCCGAAGAATGGTGAATCTTTCAGGTTATACAACTGAGGAACTTTGAACTTGTAGTTGTCTTCCGGGTTCTGGGTGAAACCTCCACGACCAAGGTCATTGGTGGTTTGAGCGGCCACATCGGCGCCATTCAAGTCGTTCATTCCAAGTCCGTAGAATGCCATTGAATTCAATGCCGGACCAGTGTGACACTTGTAACATTCCGCTTTGCTGAAGAAAAGAACTGCACCTCGTTTCTCACTTTCGGTCATTGCCGAGGTATTACCACGCAACCAATCTTGCCAAGGTGCTTGGTTAGCGAGCAAGGTGCGTTCGTAGGCTGCAATAGCCATTCCAGCGGTGCGCACTGTGTAACGTGTAGCTTGCGGCCATGAAGGGAAAGCGATGTCGAACAAGTCTTCATACATGCCAATTTGCTGACATACCGACTCATCAACAACCAATCTGTGAACTCCAAGACCAGCAATGGCTTGGGTTTCGAGGCCGTGGTGACCAAAGTTATTGGTGAACTTAGGTGTTCCCGGTGTCCACTGTGCTTCGGTACCTTCGTTCATACCAACTGCACCAAATTGTCCGTTCCAAAGCATCACTTCCTGATAGGCGCCATTCATGGCAGATGGAGTGCGAATTGGTTGGGTGTCTAGGCTATCTGTAGGATACCCAGGGTGCGGTTCACGGCCTTCACCGGCCATACCGAATCCAATACCCCCTTCGCCAATTCCTTGACGGCGATTGGCTTGGAATCCTCCTTGCGCAAAGTGGCAAGAAGAGCACGAATACGTAAGGTCACCTACACCATCCATTCGTGGATTCAAGGCGATACCTGTTTCGTGATACAACAACTTTCCAAGTTCTACCTTGGCTGAGTTGAGCGGGTTGAGCGGGTCTTGAGGAATAAGCGAATACTGATCGCTCTCCGGGAGAATGAAGTAATTCAATCCTTGTCCGTTGGATACACTCTCCAGCACATTCTTCAACTCTGCATCCAAATCTACCCCTTGGGTGATCTGATCTTCCGGCTTGTCTTTCTTACATCCTGTGAGAATCGCAGGTGCAATTCCAGCAAGAAGGACAAAGCGCATAAGAGACTTCATCATTGTAATAATTGGTGTTAATCGTTAAGAGGTTGGTTAGTTCTCCACAAATGTACGATATTTTTCGACAAAATGTTTCTTTTGCCCGTTAAGCGTGTTTTAAGAAAGTGTCGACAAGGTTAAAAAATTCGTCTGGAGCCTCGGCATGCAGCCAGTGTCCAGCCCCGTCAATACTGCGAAGCACTGAATGTGGAAAGTAGTGGTTGAGGAAAACCTGATCTTCGTCAGTTATGTAATTTGAATTTAGTCCACGCACAAACAAGGTGTCTGTCAAGCATATTTGCTGCCCCGTATCGCCAGTAATGTCGCCTATCGTGCGCTCAAGCACAGGGGCATTGAACCGCCAGTTCAATTTTCCGGGTTGTTCCCAATAGAGGTTTTTCAAAAGGAACATAACCACGCTTTCCTCTTTCAGGGAACTTCTGAGCACTTCTTCTACTTGTTTGCGCGATGTATGAAGCGCGAAATCAACTTGTCG
>JBJOIB010000111.1:0-3645 GCA_046047375.1 Bacteroidota bacterium | reverse complement strand
GTGTTTTGGTTTATGGTTCTCTCAAATGTATGAAAATAATGTTAAATACCATAAAAAAGAGAAAAAAGGAAAATTGAAAGGGAGGGAAAGACTCTGATTCTTACCTAATTAGAATGATATGCCCCGTAAATTCGTGTGGAAGCTTTAGTAAGTCGTGCATCTTTACATAGTAAACATACTGACCATCCTGTGCATAATGGTCGCCTCCATGCACATTGCCCAACCAAGGTTCAAAGGGGTCTGTGGTAAAGAAAATAACCTCGCCCCAACGGTTGTATATGGTCAACTCATATTCGGATGCGCCGATAACAGACGGTAACCAAACATCATTGATGCCGTCATCGTTGGGAGTGAATGAATTCGGGGCAAAAAACAGATGACCCTCAACCGCTACTTGTCCAGTCGCTATGTCGGTGCAACCATACTCGTTTACCACGGTTTGAAATACGTCGAATAAACCACTTCCTGTATATGAGTATTCAAGGTCACATTCATCGCTCGAACCACCGTCTCCGAAATTGTAGTAACACTGAACGCTGCCTACGCTTAAGTCGGTTACTGTGACATTAGGCGCAAGTATGTTCACTACGTTGGGCTCAATGTCGAAACCGGCTTCCGGAACCGGATAAACTTGGATCGCATCAGGCAGGGTCATCGATAAGGTTTGAACGCAACCACCTGTGCTGGTGATGGTCAACGTTACATCATATAAACCGGTATTGTAATACCAATGACTAGCAGAACTCATAGTAGAGGTAGTACCGTCGCCATACTCCCATAAAACCTGAAGTTGTGATGCAGAGGTGGACAGGTTTTGAAAACTGGCATTCAGTGGTGGACAACCGCTGCCAGATGCAGTGAAATCGATGGTTGGATTGGGTTCAATGGTGACGGGTGCCGTGAAACTTTCCACGCATCCGTTCGCGCTGATAGTAAGGGTTGCATCGAATGTTCCGCTCTCGTTGTAGTGGATATTGAATGCGTTTTGACTGCCTACTGAAGGGGTGCTCGCAGGGCCTTCAAAACTCCATTCCCAAATCGCATTCTGATCTTCGCTGCCTTCTCCGAAAAAGTTGAACTGATTTCCCTCGAAACATTGTGGATCGGGCGCTTCAAAATAGGTGTCTAGCAACCAATATATTTCTACGGTGGCTGTTGTGATATCTGGACAAACATTCGGTCCTCCAGCAATCAGTGTAACTACATAGACTCCTGTGTCTGGATAGGTGTAACTTGGCTCAAAATCTATGCTGAAATTGTCTGGTGCTCCCGGAACTCCAAAATTCCACTGATAGGTGCTCGCATTCAATGAGTTGTTCTCAAATGAATAGGTCAGACCTTCACAAAAGGATATCTGATCTGGAACAATGGCCTGCGGAGGGGGTGGAACACTGAATGTTTCGGTGGTTGAAAAGTCGCATCCATTCTGAGAAATCGTTAAGGTGATGTCGAAGTCATTCGACGATCCAAAGCTGATGTTTTGTGGGTTTTGAGCGGTGCTGGTCTGAGGTGAACTACCTGATCCAAAATCCCAAAAAAAGGTTGCGTCGCTGTCAAAGTCGCCACCAGCGGTGAAATCAAAGAGTCCGATGTTATTCAAACATTCAAAATCGTCTTGAACCACTATGGGCAGAACAACCGGGTAAGCCGCATATTGGGCATAAGCAGTATCAGCGCATGTCCAACCCGGATTGGCAACCAGCATTACGGTGTACACTCCCGTGTCGGCATAGGTATAGGATGGCGATGCGAGCGTAGAAAAGTCGTCTTCGGTAGACGGATCTCCGAAATCCCAATAAAATTCCTGCGCATTGGATTCGGCTGAAAACTCAAACGATAGTCCGTCGCAAAACTGCTCTTGCTCGGGAATGGCCGCAATCACATTCGGATCACAAATGGTGACGTTGAACTGAAAATCTCGGTTGGTGGTGCTCAGCAGCACTCCGTTCCGCCACTCTTCCACGCAAACGCCAATAACGTATTGCCCTACTTGAGTCGGTGTTCCTGTTATTTCTCCCGTGATAGGATCGATAGCAAATGCCGGATCGCTGGTAATAGGGTAGGAGGTCGAAAATCCTGAATCCCAAATCACATTCGCATACGGAGGTGGCTCCGGCGGCATATCAGCCGTTGGCATAGGATCGAATTGGTCTGCACCAAGCATGGGTGTGCAAAACGTATAAGCCAGCGAATCCCCATCTTCATCAGATGCTGAATGGTCGAAGTAGAATGCTGCATTTTGACACAAGGCCACCGGTGGAAAATTGTTGAACTCGGGATTGCTGTTGTTTCCTGCCGTTTGGTTCGTACCTGGAATCTGCGTAGTAAATGTCGCCCCGGAATCTTCAGGGAGAAGGATGTTTACAATGGATGGATTTCTGCAACAACGCTGGTAAACGATGGTATACGGCGTTGCTGAGGGCGGAAGAGTAACAGTTTGTTGATACACGGCCTCTTCAACGCATACATCCGGGGGAAGCACAAAACACGGGTTTTCTAAGACTACAGGAACAAAGCTTATGTTTTGAGAAATCAAGGGTATCAATAACAACTCCTCCATGTCGCCGAAGTCGTCGTAAATAGCCACCGCTGCCTGATCGTCAAAATAGGTTTGGTTGGTATTAGTTGGTCCGCAATCCCTATAAATACGGAGGGTAATCTCGTACGTGTTAGGTGATATCTCTTCATAGTGGATTTCACCCCCTACTATGTGAGTTGCCTCGGCCGACAAAGCCAGAAGAAGCGCAAATATTAGGGTGAAAAAGCTCTTCAATGCTATGAAACTGTCTTGAACATTTACTTGACCTAAATATATGACATTCAAACCGAATGAAAAGTTGCAAACAGTGGAGAATTTATACAAGTCTACTACATTAACCGTACCTTCGCGACCTATGAAATTTAACGAACTGAGTTTGGAAGATGCCCTCATGGAGGGAATTGATGCCATGGGTTTTCGCGAAGCTACCCCTATTCAGGAAGCTGCAATACCGGTAATCCTTGAAGGTAAAGATGTGATCGGCATTGCCCAAACAGGAACAGGAAAAACAGCCGCATTTCTGATTCCAATCATGAACAGGCTGATGCAGCTGGGTTCCCGGAAAGGGATTGGAGCGCTAATCATCGTTCCTACACGCGAGCTCGCTGTCCAAATTGACCAGGCGGCTCAGGGCTTGTCGTATTTTACCGGACTGTCTTCGATGGCCATTTATGGAGGAGGAGATGGTATGGACTTCAAACAAGAAAAATCGGCTTTGGTTGATGGAGCCGATATCATTATCGCCACTCCAGGACGGATGTTGAGCCATATTAATCTCGGCTACGTGCCGGTGAGCGAACTGCCGGTACTGGTGCTTGATGAGGCTGATCGTATGCTGGATATGGGATTCTACAATGATATCATGCGCATCATCAATGCAACAAATCCGAAAAGACAAACACTGATGTTTTCAGCTACGATGCCTGATAAGATTCTTCAGCTGACAGCGCAAATCCTCAAACATCCCGTTACGGTAAACATTGCATTATCAAAACCGGCTGAAGGCGTAACACAGATAGCCTACAGTGTTTTTGAAGAACAGAAGAAACCTCTGCTCACCAGTATTTTAAAGCAAGAAGATTGGAAAAGCGTTATCGTGTTTTCAG
>JBJOIB010000110.1:0-9857 GCA_046047375.1 Bacteroidota bacterium | reverse complement strand
AAAATTTCGTTTTCAACCAATAATATCTAACCACTTGTGCACATCGGTGTAGTAGAGCGTAGCCTTCACTGGCTTTCCGGGAAAGAGTTGGGAGAGTGCGTCGCGGTAGAGGTTGATCTGTTTCACATGGCTGCTGACGGGCAACTTATCTTCCGAAGTTTCACCCGTTTTAAAATCCAAAACATGAATTTCTTCTCCCACCTTGATTCTATCGGGGCGTTTTTCTGAATCATCTGCGAGGATTAATTCGCGTTCTATGAGCACCTCTTCTTTCGAGTGGAACCATCCCTTTTCCTCGAGAAGTTGAACGATTTGTGAGAGATCATCTAACATGAGTTGCCACTGTTCGGCAGACATCCGCTGCCATGGAACCGGTTGTTTTCGAAGGAGTTGCAGGTCTGAAGGCGCTTTTATTTCTGCTAACAAAGCATGCAACTCATTTCCCCTGCTTCGTGCTGTAAGGAACCCGTTCATGCTTGACAATGGCTCTTTGTCAACACTCACCTGCAACCTTGAAAGGGTGGTTGTAGACTTGAATGCTTGCAGGCTGAGGTTATTAACTTCAGAGGCTTCATGACTGGCAACAATGGGATCACCGGCAACAATCACCTCTTGTTTTTGCTCTTGATTTGGGGCTATGGTATTCAATCTACCCGACAACCAGGGTATGAGGCCTGCATCATCCTTTGCATTGGCAGATTGGGTGTAGAGAATGTGCAGGTGGTCTACTGCCCGTGTTAGGGCAACGTAACAAATATTCAGTTCATCAACGAAATTACGGGCATCTTCCTCCAAATATTGGTTGTGCGCCCAACTATCGCGCATGGCGCTTAAATCTACCAATCCCACCGGTAATCCGAACAACGATTCGTCTAGTTCAGCGGTTATTTGCTGTCTTGGCGACCCTGCTCGTGTAAAAAAGCACGCAATTACAACTGGGAATTCGAGTCCTTTCGACTTGTGTACGGTTTGCAATTGCACTCCATCCATGGTAGGTGGTACCCGTACGCTTTTCTTTTTCCCACTCATCTCCCAAAAGCGAAGAAAGCCCCCTAAGCCTTCACTTTCCGAATTTTGGTATTCAAGTGCCATTTGCAGCAACGCTTCGCAATAAGCCTCATACCTATTGTACAGACCCAGCTGCGCGCAGAGTTTATCGACCATATCATACAGGGGAAGACCTCCAATGGTCACCCGCGACACGTCTGGAAAGCGAGCTTGCAGAAACCGGTCAAAATGGAAGGTGCCCTTCCCTCTATTTTCGGGCAAAGAGGTGTATGCTATCATATCAGGCCCCAGCTTCACCAAATCAGGTCTGGCAGCGGCGATGGCTTGCATAAACTGAACGGCTGCCCGTTGATCGCGGTTGCCAGCCTCAATGGATTGCATCAAATAAATTACAGACAATACTGCGGGATGGCCTCCGAGTTGAAGACTCTCTTCGGTTATCGTGGCAATTCCGTTCTGCATCAAGAACTTAGCGATTTTCGAACCTTCTGTGTTGGTTCGCACCAAAATGGCAATATCGCTCAACTTATGTCCGTTTTGCTTCGCCTCTTGCACATGCAGCAAGATTTGCTCATGCAATTCTTCAACTTCTTTGGTGCCGAAGTGAGAATAGGTGATGAGGCCACCATCTTTGCCTTTCGGAATCTGTTGGTGTTCCGAATAAATTCCGCGCAGCTCATCAGGCAAGGATGCAGGAAGATGCTCGAAAAGGGCGTTGTTGAACGCTACAATGTTCTTTCTCGATCTAAAATTCGCAGGCAAGTTCTCGCGCACGGCAGATCGTATCAACGACGCCTCCCTTTCCCGCTCCATTTCGTTCAGATCGCCCAACAAATGGGGCAAGTTTTGTAGCTGTCTAACATCGCCGTTGCGCCACCGGTAAATGGCTTGCTTACCGTCGCCTACCACCAGGTTAAACTTCCCTTTCGCAAGTGAGTGGTCTATCAGCGGTAAAAAGTTCTTCCATTGCATGATGGAGGTGTCCTGGAATTCATCTATCAGAAAATGATGATACCACTCCCCTATCCGTTCAAAAATGAAAGGGGCCGGATTGTCTTTGACGATTTCGGATATCAAACGATTTAATTCAGCGAATGAGCGCGACCGTCCTTCTTCCTGAACCTCGCGAATGGAGGTGTCTACAGCTTGTATTACCGCCATCGGAAATAAATTCCTTGCGAGGGCTTGTTTCAGCTTCAACACGCGAAAACGGTCTCCGGTAAGGAGGTCAACAACGGCGTAGAAAATGCGTGATAGCTCAGGCTCGAAAGCGGCTATGGCAGATCGTTCTGTCTCACTAGCGCTTTTCGTAGTAAATTCTTTGCTGGCAAAAGCCTTTAATACAGTGTCTGATGGTTCTTTGAAGTCGCCCGCAGCAATTTTCTTGAAATAGCTCGGTACCGATTTCCGCGAAAAGTAATCGGTGGTTCGCGTGTTTTCAATGCACGCTAAACCTGCGCTTCCCAAGCTCATCAGTTCTGCTTGGAACGTGCGATATTCGGTATTGTACTTCCGAAACAAAGTAAGGTAGTGAGCCGGCTCATAGGCGCTAAGACGTTCAGCCATCGCATGATAGTTCTCCTGAAACGTCAACTTCCCTATCGATAATAGCGATTCACGAAGGTCTTGCCGATGTTCATCTTCAATTTGTTGGAGGGCAAATTCTTCAACAACTCGTGTCAAATCCGAATCGATTCCAATTTTAGACAGCAGCCGATCTACCCCGGCTTCTACAATCGCATCAACATTGAGTTCGATGCGAAAATCGGACTCCAGTTTTAAGTCGAATGAAAAGCTGCGCACGAGTCGATTGATGAATTTATCGATGGTCATGATCGCAATGCTTCCATAGTTGGTCATCATGGCTTCAAAAATGGCACGCGCTCTACCCGCTATGTAGGCTGGTGATCGGTCCATTTCATCGGCTAATAGTTGAAGCATATCGCCTTGCTCGGCGGATAATTCCCTTAGGTACTTCAGCACGCGGTCTTTCATTTCATCCGCCGCCTTGTTCGTAAAGGTAATGGCCAGTATATGCCTGAAATACTTGTCATCTGCCGATTGCAAGCAACATTTGAGGTAATATTTTACCAATGAAAATGTTTTACCCGAGCCTGCGGATGCGCGTAAGATTCGAAACTCCTGTTGTTCTGTATTATCGCTCACTGATAAGTATCATTCCTGTGCCACGAATGTAAGCAATCCTTACCTTTACGAGCAGAAATAGTATCATTCCCAATGAGGGAAATGTGCAAATTGCTTGTACCATATTAAAATCCCAAACTATGAGCCGTATTGTCTTATTAATTGCCGTTGCTATAGCGTTTTCTGGATGCCTAAAAAAGCGCGAAGAAGGCCTTGTAACCATCCGTATGAAATCAAATTGGGCTGGAGAATCACTGGTTATCGGAGACGTATACACCAACAACGATGGTAATCCAATCATGGTTGAACAATTTAAGGCATACCTAACTGATATAGCCATTGTGGATGAGAATGGAGCCGAATTTCCAATCTCTGATGTTTTTCTAGCCGATTTTTCTGAAAGCAACGGTGTATCAGCAACCGTTCCTGCAAGCAAATACACAAAACTTCGATTTTCGGTAGGTGTACCTGCTGAGATCAATACCAATACAGATCCTGCAACCTATCCCTCTTCATCCCCTTTAAGTGTATCAGGCTCTGAAGGTATGTTTTGGACATGGAATTCAGGCTACATCTTTGTAAAATTTGAAGGAAAAACGGCTTTCACGCCGGATGCTTCCAACCTCACTGAGCCCTACGCTTTTCACGTTGGATCAGATGCTTTTTACACGACACATGAATACGCCATTGATTTCGAAATTGGTGAAGAAGATGAGACTTTGAATATCTTGTTCGACGCCAATAAGTTTCTCAACGGCACAGATGACGTAATCAATCTGCAGCAAGACAATCTCACCCACACCATGGATAATATGATGTTGGCTAACCGTTTTGTCGCCTTGTTCAACGAATCCATTTCCGTGAGAAAATAATGCGTTGGGGCTGCGTCATAGCGCTCTTTGTTTTGCTGGGATGCAACAAGTCGGAATGGCGACCGGAAGACAGAACCTACAACGCTGAAGTTCCTGTAGGTTTCCCTCCATTGTCTATTCCAGATGACAATGCACTCACGGATTTCCGGGTTCTCCTAGGTAAACAACTATTTTTCGACACAAGGATTTCTGGTGACGGCACTGTCTCCTGTGGTTCCTGCCACAAACCCGAATTTGCCTTTGCCGACAACCAAGCCGTTTCACCGGGTGTGGAGGGCAGAATCGGTTTTCGAAATGCCCCGTCGCTGGCGAATGTGGGATATCAAGAAAAGTTGTTCATGGACGGGGGCGTGCCCACTCTAGAATTGCAGGTTTTAGCGCCGTTCGACAACCATGCTGAAATGGATTTGTCCATCACGAAGGCCATTGAAATGATGCGCAATGATGAGCATATCAATGCATTAGCTCAATTTGCGTACGGCAGGGAAATGGACGCCTTTGTTTTTACACGCTCCATAGCAGCTTTTGAACGCACCCTCTTATCAGGAAATTCACCCTACGATCGGTTTCTGAGAGGTGATAGCAGTGCTTTGTCGCCAGATGCCATAGCCGGAATGGAGTTGTTTTTTGGTCAACGAATGGCCTGCGGCTCCTGTCATACCGGATTCTTACTGACTGATCAATCATACAGCAATATCGGTTTGTACGAAGAGTATGCCGATGTAGGTCTCCAAAGGGTAACAACCCTGCCTTCTGACAATGGAAAATTTAAAGTACCTTCACTGCGAAATGTTGCACTCACTGCACCCTACATGCACGACGATTCTCGCATGCTGTTGCAGCAAGTAATTGAACATTACAACTCAGGAGGAAAAAATCATCCTGTCAAAGATGAGCGCATTCGTCCTTTGTTGATGAGCATGGAAGAAAAGATGCAACTTTTAGCCTTTCTTGAAGGTTTAACAGATATAGGTTTTACTGAAAATCAGGCCTTTCAGCCAGAATGAAACGAGTAAGCGCCATAGCATATGTATTGATCACGGTTTCGATCGTAGCATCTCTTAGTTCATGTAAAAAAGACAAGGAAGAAGAGGAGGATGTGTTCACTGCAACGGCCTATAACCTTGTCATTCCGCCTTTTTTTCCTCCCATGGATGTCCCTGCCGACAACCCGTTGACGGTTGAAGGCATTGATTTAGGAAGACATTTGTTTTGGGACCCACAGCTCTCAGCAGACAATTCTATCTCATGCGGAAATTGCCACTTCCCTTCCGCTTCTTTTTCTGATTCGGAGCAATTTTCAGTAGGCGTTAACGGGGCCGTAGGCACACGTCAATCCATGGCATTGATCAATGTTGGTTGGGCCAGAGATTACTTTTGGGACTCCCGGGCAGCCACCCTTGAAGAGCAAATTCACGATCCGGTTGTGAACCCGGTTGAAATGGCTGAAAGCTGGTCGAACGTGGTCGATAAAATCGCAGCAGATCCTTTGTATGGCCCTAAGTTCAAAGCGGCCTTCGGAACCTCTGATGTGTCTGAAATACGCATTCGTAAAGCCATCGCGCAGTTTCTGCGCATCATGATCAGTTCCAACAGCAAGTTTGATCGGTGGCGCACGGGGCAATACATCATGACTGAAAGCGAATTCAGGGGTTACGAGCTTTTCTTAAAAGAAGGTGGTGATCCTGAGGTTGTGCCGGGTGGTCAATTTGGAGCGGATTGTTTTCACTGTCACTTGGAGGCGGGGATGCAATTTTCTGACTACCTCCCTCACAACAATGGCTTGGATGCAGTTTTTACAGATCTAGGCGTGGGAGGCATCACCGGCAATCCCCTAGAGTTCGGGAAATTCAAAACCCCAACACTGCGAAATGTGGAACTCACTGCGCCGTACATGCACGACGGACGCTTTCAAACCCTCGAAGAAGTGGTTGAACATTACAACTCGGGAGGCCAACCATCTGAAACCATCGATCCGTTTATGAAATATACAAGCGGTGGATTGATGCTTTCAGACCAGAGCAAAGAAGATATCCTCAACTTCCTCAAAACCCTCACTGACACCTCCTTCATCCACAATCCCGCCTTCCAAGATCCGCATGACTGATTTCCCGGCTGATTTTCTTAAGAGAGGACATGACCGTCAGAAAGAAAACAAGAAGTTCCTCCTGTCGCTGAAGAAAATGAATTCGCGCAAGTTGGATACACTCTTTCACGAAGCTCATGAATCTGTTTTCCAACGCACCGATTGCCTTCAATGCGCCAATTGTTGCAAAACAACAAGTCCAATTTTCAAGGACCGCGATATTGACCGCTTGGCGAAACGGTTGCGCATGCGGCCCTCTGAGTTTGTAGAAACCTACTTGTTCATGGACAATGACGGCGATTATGTATTGAAACAATCACCTTGTGCATTCCTGATGGATGATAATACATGCATGGTCTACGAAGATCGACCGGCAGCATGCCGCGAATACCCGCATACGGATCGCAAAAACATGTACCAACTCCTCCCTTTGACGGCCAAAAACACCCTGGTTTGTCCGGCTGTTGAACAGATTGTGGACAAAATCAGAAACGTCCTACACTCGCCCCTTACCTGATTCTTCTACTTTTGGTTGGATCGTTCTTGGATTGTCAGCGGATTTCCAAACGATAATTTTTGGTCAAAAACCCTATAAACTCGTATCCATTACGTCGTAACTGACGTATACCACCCTATGGAAAGTGCAAGGAACAATTTTGTCCACTCTGTTCTTGTTGCCCTGTTGTTGCTGCCGACAATCGCCTTCGGACAATGTCCGGATGTGTTTGACTTCTTCGGTAACACCTCGGCTACACCGGTGTGGTACAACTGTTCGGGTAACAATTATACCCTGAATTTGCAATCTCCCGATAACTGGGGAGCCTACACCATCAACTGGGGTGATGGCTCACCTGAAACTACTGGAGCTTCCTGGAATACCCCTGCGGTCATATCGCACGTGTACACCGCCACGGTAAACACATACACCGTTACCATTACAGAAACCTCTACAGGTTGTGTTGTAACAGGAAGCATGGTCATGGAAGAGTCATCCAGCGCTTCAATTCAAATTCCGGTCGGCGGACTAACACAAGCCTGCGCTCCACAACTGATGGAGTTCATCAACTCATCTACAAACGTCTCAGAAAACACCATCTTCACTTGGGATTTTGGAGATGGTAGTCCAACCCAAACCTTCGATTACACGAACCTCGGTCAAACCATTTCTCACGTATACGAGCAAGGAACGGTAGATTGTGAAACAGAAGTGTCGCTTACAGCGGAGAACTTCTGTAACACCATTCAAGGTGGGCCAAGTGAGGCAACGTTCAACCCCATTCGCATTTGGGACATTGATGAGGCCGCCATTACCGCCAGTGCAACGCTGCTTTGCTTCCCAGAGAACACGGTAACATTCACCAACACAACCCAGCGAAACTGCCTTTTTCAAGGGAATATTTTCCAGCGTTACGAATATTGGAATTTCGGAGACTATTGGGGACAAGGAACAGATTCCATCATCGATTGGACTCCTTGGCCTCCTACTTTTCCGCACACCATCTCCTATCCGGGCATCGGAACCTATGAAGTCATGATGCTCGATTCGAACTTTTGCGGTATCGATACAGCTACCATTACCATTCAAATCGTACCACCTCCCACAGCTGGTCTCAACGTTTCTAACGATACCATTTGTGTAGGTGAGCCGGTAACTTTTTTCCAGCAATCAACAGGTGGGAACTCCTATCAATGGAACTTCGGCGACGGCATAGGCTGGTTGCCTACCGGAGGTGGAAACGTCACCTATGTGTACAACAATCCTGGCACGTATGAAGTCTGCACGCGTGTTAGTATTCTCGGTTCAAGCGCCGGATGTGCTGATACCGCCTGCACGCCTGTTACCGTTTTGCCAGCACCAGTGGCAGATATCAGCTTCGACGATCTAGAAGGATGTGACCAACTTACGGTAGATTTCGATAACGCCTCCGTGGGTGGTGTTAACTTTACCTGGAATCTCAACACTCCGCCGGGCACATTCAACGGGGAAAATCCACCTCCTGTGGATTATACATCACCGGGTAACTACGTGGTAACACTCACCGTGGAAGGTCTAAATGGATGTCTTGATACTGACCAAGAAATAGTTCACGTATATGAATCTCCAACGGTAGACTTTCTCGCTAACAACGTCTGTGAGGGCGAAATAGCACAGTTTACGGATATCTCAAGCTCTTCGCCCGGGGACCCTATTGTATCCTGGCAATGGGATTTTGGCGATGGGGATCAGGCTTTTGGCCCATCTCCGGAACACGTATATCAAAACACAGGTAGCTACGACGTCACTTTGACGGTCAATACCGCTACTTGTTCCAATTCGACCACACAACAAATCGATGTTGAACCCGCACCAGACCCCGGATTTATAGCTGATGTGCTTTCCGGATGTTCACCTCTTACCGTTGAGTTCACCAACACCTCTGTTGGCGGTGTAACCTATACCTGGAACTTCGGCGACGGAAGCGGAAGCAACCTCGAAGATCCCGTTCATACCTTCTTTAACACGGGCACAAGTGACACCACCTACACGGTCACTCTAACCGCCTATACTGCTTTCGGTTGCGGATCATCCATCACCCTGCCCATAACCGTATTACCCGGTGCCATTGCCGGATTTGAAGACAATAGTCAGCCCCCAAGCTGTGCCCCTTTCGATGCCCAGTTCATCAACACATCTACTGGTGCATCTTCTTATTTGTGGAATTTTGGTGATGGCACAACCTCTACGTTAACCAATCCGGCGCACTTGTACACCAACACAACCGGATTTGTACAAAATTTTACCGTTACGCTCATCGCCTACGCCTACAACGGTTGTAACGATACAACAGCAACAAACATCATTGTTTACCCTACGCCAACCTTTGATTTTACCATCATTCCTGATTCGGCCTGTTCGCCACTCATAGCTACCATGCCATTCATTCAGGGAATCAACCTATTTCAGTGGGATTTCGGGGATGGAAGCCCGGTAAGTAACGCAGCAACACCCACGCACATTTGGGAAAACTTCACAACCAATGTCCTTGAATTTACGGTTGAACTAATCGGCACAAGTGCATTTGGGTGTGTAGATACAGCGTATAGCACGGTACAAGTGAATCCGCAACCCATAGCTCAATTCAACGCTGATATTACGAATGGCTGTGGACCGCTCGAAGTAACGTTCGAAAACCTATCCATACAGGCTGATAGTTACGTTTGGATCTATGCCCCAGGAGATACTTCCTATACCGCAGCGCCTAGCCACCAGCACGTTTTCCAGAATACCACTATGTCTATTCAAACGTATTATGTTGAATTGATTGCGGTTTCAGACGACGGTTGTACAGATAGCTATGTGCTGCCCATTCAGGTGTTTCCGCAAACCACTGCGGGCGTATTGCCAGTTGATGAAGGGTGCCATCCTTACACAGTGAATTTTGTAAATACCTCATCCAACGCTTCCAGTTATCAGTGGGATTTTGGCAATGGCTTGGTATCGGTGGCTTCCAATCCAACCACCACATTTCAGAATCCAACGACCCTCGACAGCACGTTTACAGTTAGCCTCATTGCTTTGTCACCCAATGGTTGCAGTGACACTACATCCATTAACGTAGTTGTTCACCCTTTACCGGAAGCAGAATTCCAACTCGCGTGGGATGAAGGCTGTCATCCAAGTCCGGGTGAATTGACCAATCTCTCAACCGGAGCCACTTCATATCATTGGGACTACGGTGATGGATTTGAATCAACCACCGATGCGC
>JBJOIB010000109.1:0-4294 GCA_046047375.1 Bacteroidota bacterium | reverse complement strand
GATTCTACGAAATAGGTTTCGCTGTGCGTCCGGTTTTAGCCTACAACCCTATGCTATTTGGTGCATACAGGCACTTTTTCAACCCTGGAACCTTGGTTGGAATCTCTGGAACCTACGGTGGGTATGGCGGACTGCGATTTGGCGTGAGTGCTGAGCAAAAACTAGGAAAAGGATTCTTTTTATCTGCCGGAACCAGTGATGTCTTCGGATGGGCTTCACCCAAAGGCTTCGGCCGTGATATATACCTTTCTATAACCTACGCTATTTTCAAACCATGAAGAACGATTTACCTATCATAACCCCTTCCAACGACCGAGCTTTTACCTTGATTGCCGGACCATGTGCCATTGAAGGAAAGCAGATGGCTGTAGACATCGCCGGGGTCATCTCTGAGCTGTGCGCAGAACTACAAATTCCGTACGTTTTCAAAGGATCATACCGCAAGGCCAATCGCTCCCGCATCGACAGTTTTACTGGCATCGGTGATATTGCCGCACTTGAAGTACTCGCGGATGTGCGGAAATTGTACAACGTACCCGTCATTACTGATATACACGAAAGTGCAGAAGCCGCGATGGCCGCTGCATTCGTAGATGTGCTGCAGATACCAGCATTCCTTTGTCGCCAAACAGACCTGCTCATTGCAGCCGCCAAAACAGGCAAGGTGGTGAACATCAAGAAAGGGCAATTTGTGAGTCCTGAAGCCATGCAATTTGCTGTCAACAAAGTGAAAGACAGCGGAAACAACAAGGTTTGGCTCACCGAAAGAGGCACTACGTTCGGATACGGTGACCTGGTGGTCGATTTCAGAGGCATTCCTGCGATGCGCCAGTATGCGCCAGTGGTGATGGATGTAACACATAGCCTGCAACAACCCAACCAATCAAGCGGTGTTACGGGGGGTAAACCCGCCCTTATCAGTACTATAGCAAAAGCAGCCATTGCTGTTGGAGCTGACGGTATTTTCATCGAAACCCATCCCGACCCATCCAATGCGAAGTCGGACGGTGCTAACATGCTTCCGCTCCATCAATTGCGAGCACTGCTAGAAGAGCTATTAACGATTCGCTATGCGGTACACAAGTAAACACCTTTCATCTGTTCAGGCCCTTGTGAGCGTTCTTGCCATCGTGGTCTTGCTTGTGTTGATCTCTAACCAGACTATGGCCCAGGTAGCTGAGATTCGCACCTATGGCGGCGACGATTATGACGAAGCTGTAATGTGCGCCGAAACCAGCGATGGCTACGTTTTGGTTGGCACCACTTCAAGCGCGCAGAACGGCAATAGTGATATCCTTGTACAATTCATCCTCCATGACCTTCTACCCTATGATAAAATTCTCATTGGTGGATCAGCGGCTGAACAAGCAAAAGCAGTTCTTGTAAATAACGACGGAACCGTGCTGATTCTCGGTCAAATAGCAGGTGGCCCGCATGGTGGTTACGACGCCGTGCTCTATAAAATCACTTCGGATGGGAATCTCTTGTGGGATAAGTACTATGGAAGCAGTGCGTGGGACTTACCCTCTAGCTTGATTCGCGGTGGAAACTACCTGTACCTTGGCATGACCACTTACGACTCCGGCAATGGAACGTCGAATCAACGCATCTACCGATTGGATGATCAAGGCAATGAGCTCGGATACTGGGACTATGACACCCTATACAACAGCGATCTGGTGGGATTGGGCTTCAACTACGGTTATCTGTTCTCGCTCGGAAACCTTGTGCTACCTGATGGAACACGCATTGGCACAGGTAAAAAGATTGATGCCAACATGAACATCGTATGGACCCGTTACGAACAAGACGATCTGATCGAAGCAAAGACCATTGAAACAAGTCCGTTTGGCGTCACTTTCGGATTCGACTACGGCGATCCAAACGACGGCTATCGCTACGATAACCGGCTTGTCCAGTACAAATCCAACGGCCAGTTGTGGTGGAAAAAAAACTATGATCTGGATGGAAATCAGCACCTGACCGCCACGCGTTGGGCAGGTGCGGAATTGCTCTACACCAGCACTACAGACATTGACGGATTTGGCGCGGAGGGCGGACTGGCTGTAAAGGTGTTTTACAACGGAGGCTACCTTTCATCTACCATTTTTGGCCTAACCGGCGATGATGCCTTCCATCATATTTTATACGATAGCGACAACCATTATGTGTTTACCGGAAAATCTTCGAGCTATTCCAGTGGCGATGATGACTTCTTCCTTGTAAGAACATCCAACAACACCTTGGTTTCGGTTTTTGAATACGATGAAGAGAACTTCGCTGATGGTTATTACACAGGAATGATCGAGGAGCAGAAACCTTCAATCTTGGTCTATCCCAATCCTGCCAACGATCGTGTTTTCCTCGACCAACCGAGACCTTGGATGCTGTTCAATGCTTCAGGACAACGGCTAGCGCAAGGTGTTTCAAACGAAATTGATGTATCGAATCTACCCGTTGGCGTATACCTCATCAAAGATCCAGATAACGCATGGCAGCAGCGCCTAGTGGTGGAGCGCTAGATTGGCGCGATAGCATATTTCATGCTGCATGGCCCATGTTAGCTTTGTTCGGATTCATTTTCCTCTGGGCTGAAATGAATCACATGAGCATCAGCTTCGGAGGCGATTATTTCGATGCTGAACATTATTTAGCCATCGCCCATGAGGGCTATACGGAATTGTATCAAGCCGCTTTTTTTCCCGGTTACCCTCTCCTACTGAAGCTTTTTCACGCGAATGCCATTGGTGCCGTTCTATTGAATATTCTGTTGTGGGGTGCCGGAAGGGCCCTGTTGCTTCAACAAGGGTTGATTTCCAAAAATACTTCCATGCTGTCTGCCGTTGTGCCAGCAGCTCTTTTCTACTACCTACCCTACAGCGAGGCGCTGTTTTTTATGGCCGGTGGGCTTGTTGCCATTGGTTTGAAACACGACGACAACCGTTTTCTGCTTCCCGGTTTGCTCCTGGCTGTAGTCACACGACCCACCTCGGCTATTCTAATCCCTGCCTTGTTTATTGCTCGTGTGTTGAAAGGTTATCAGTTGAAAAATGCATTCATGCGCACCCTTCCTGAAGCTTTGTTATCGCTGGTGATGGTGGCCATTGTTTTCGTCTATCAATCTATCTACACCGGAGATGTGTTTTCATTTTTTGAAGCTCAAAAGGGCTGGGGAAACCAACTAGGATCGATGGGCCTTCCTCTGTTTACTTGGGGAGGCGATTTAATCCTTCTTCTTGATAGTCTGTCACTGTGGATTAGCTTGATGTCAGCGATTTTGCTGATATACCTCTATAAACAAAAACATCCTGTCTCCACACCGCATGCTTTTGGTCTGGCGGCGCTAGCTTTCACAGGTTTGCTGGTAGTATTGTCGCGCAATGGTGGCATATTCAGCCTCAATCGATTTATTTTCGCGACTGTTTTCTTGCCCCTAGCGCTCGAACTGGTTGGCGCGTTGCGCAACGATAAAAAGCTGATTTGGTTAGCTGCGGGATCTTTTCTACTCACTGTTTTGGTCTGCGGTGGCTATGTGCACATTCGAATACTGGGGTGGTTTCTACTTACCGGCGCTTTGATGGCCACGTATGTGTACATGCTTCGCCAACCCAGTGTCACCATCCGTACAGGCTTTGCTGTTCTCTGCATCGCCTTTCAGGCGTGGTTTTTCACGCAGATAGTGCTACAGGGAAATTGGTTAGGATAGCTTTGGAGTGGCTACAAAGTAATAGTTGAGTCGCTCGTAAAATTGTTTTTGAAAGGCTTCCAGAGACAGTGCTGGCTGCTGATTCAAATGACGATCAAGCAAGTTGATGGCCATTCCACAACGATCGAACAATTGAAAGATCATCTCGGGTGTGGTACCATAATGATCAGAAGCTCCTAAACCATTCTCGAAGATTACTACCGGCTTCCAACGCATTAAGGTCTGCTCAGAACCTGTAAGCACCTGATATTCAGCACCCTCCACATCTATTTTTATTACATGCACCGGCGTTTCAGGAGATAGAATATCATCCAAACGCGCCTGTTTGACCTTGATTTTGCTCACCGTTTCATCACCGCTGTATGTGCGTTTGCGAATGCCGCTATATGCTGGATTGGTAACCACATGGTGAAATTCGATGTCACCCGTTTCGTTCGAGAGCGCAAAAGGATGAATTTGAACCTGATGACCGAATTTATCTTGCAAATCTTCGAACATCGCTGGAATGGGTTCAAAGGCGATGTGCTTTCCATTCGGAGCATACCGGAGCATTTCTTCCAATACTTCCCCTTTGTGGCACCCCACATC
>JBJOIB010000108.1:0-2932 GCA_046047375.1 Bacteroidota bacterium | reverse complement strand
CCACTGCTGCTCCTGAACCTCCTAACGTGTAGGAAGGACGAATGCAGAGGGGAAATCCGAACCGTTGAGCCACTTCTTTTCCTTCCAAAAAAGACTTTGCGGTGGTCTGTGGCGCCATCGGCACATCTATCTTCTCCATCAACTGACGGAAGGCCTCTCTGTTCTCGGTAATTTCAATGGCAGCAATATCTACACCTACCATTCGCACTCCATACTCCTGCCAAATCCCCAGCTCGTCGCACTTGATGGCCAAATTCAACGCCGTTTGTCCACCCATGGTCGGCAACACAGCATCAATCTTGTGTTTCTGCAAAATCTGCTCTATGCTTTCCGGCTCCAGCGGTAAGAGGTACACATTGTCGGCCACTACCGGGTCGGTCATAATGGTTGCCGGATTCGAATTGATGAGCGTTACTTCTATTCCTTCCTCACGTAACGACCGAGCCGCTTGGGATCCAGAATAATCAAATTCGCACGCCTGACCGATCACAATCGGGCCACTGCCGATGATCAGAACAGAATGAATACTTGTATCTCTTGGCATTTTTTTTTTAGCCGCCTTCTTCAGGAGCTTCCCTCAGATGGCAGCCTTCGCTTGAAGCACGAAAGCTCTTGGATTTTTCCGGTTGCGAAATTAGGCAACTACTTGCAATGCAAACGAACTTACAACCATTTCTTTTTACACAATTGATTTTATGGTGTGGAAAACCCCTGAAACAAACGGAAACACTACATTAGCATTATGCAGCGTAAGGTGGCACAATTCGCAGGGTTGTCGATGGAATATTTCGTAGCTGGACAAGGCAAGCCGGTCATAGCTTTTCATGGATTCGGACGTCATGCTGCTGACTTTGAGGTTTTCCGCGAAGTGCTTGGCAACGACGAACAACTCATCGCCATCAATCTGTTTCAACATGGTGAAAGCCGATGGCCGAAAAAGCGTGAATTTACAGACAGTCTCAACCGCAAGGAACTGTTGGGCCTGCTAGATGCTATACCAGAAATAAAAAATCACGCGCAATTCTCTTTGTGGGGATACAGCATGGGCGGACGAATTGCGTTGACCCTGCTGGAAGAGGTTCCGGAGCGAATAGCTCGTGTGATGCTTATAGCACCTGACGGATTGAAGATGGCGAAGATGTACCGTTTTGCCGCTCACACCCGCTTAGGGAACAGTGTTTATAGAATGCTGATGTCGCGTCCCCACCTCATCACTGGCACCATTGACCTTGCTCATAAATTGCGTTTGGTCAACAGTAAATTCCACCGCTTCATCCACGTGCACCTCGAAAGCAAAGAAAAGGCGCAATTGGTCTACGAAGCATGGCTGATCTATCGCTATTTTCAGCCCCGTTTGCCTCATGTTGCAGACGTGCTGAACTCCCACCCCATTCGATTCACAATGATTTTTGGACGGTACGATAGCGTAATTCGCCCCACTTTCGCCGTGAATCTGGATGCGCTACTCGATACGCCAAACACTCACTTCATTGATTCAGGGCACTTGCTCATGACCGTGCAGACGGCAGACTTCATAGTGCAACACAAGCTATGGACAGATGCTTGACAATGCTTACCTTTGCTGCCCATGATGCTGAAAATCCTTCAAGAAGCACGCGCAACCGGACATAAAATCCTTGCTGTTTTAATTGACCCTGATCGGGTCGATGAACGGTTCCTCAACTTCGTGGCAGAAGCCCATCCAGAGCTTGTTTTTGTAGGAGGAAGCCTCATCACTGAGGAAGGATTTGATGCGCGCGTTCAACACATCAGAGAGCGTTTGAAGCAGCCACTTGTTCTTTTTCCCGGTCACCCCTCACAAGTGACATCCGCTGTTGATGCGGTGCTTTTTTTAAGTCTTATCTCTGGCAGAAATGCCGATTTGCTTATCGGACAACACGTTGTAGCGGCTCCGCGTATTCGCGAACTCAACTTAGAAACCATTGCTACCGGATACATGATCATTGACGGCGGACGACCAACAACTGCGTCTTACATCAGCGGCACTCAGCCTATCCCACGCGACAAAGCAGGTATTGCCGCGGCAACAGCCATGGCTGGCGAAATGCTCGGATTGCAATGCCTGTACCTCGATGCAGGAAGCGGCGCGCAATGGGCTATTCCGGCCGACCTCATCCGCGCTGTACGCGCGAAAACTTCCATACCCCTTATTGTTGGCGGCGGAATACGTTCCAAAGAAGAAATCCGGCAAGCCTTCGATGCGGGTGCCGACGTGGTGGTGGTGGGCACTGTCATCGAAGAACAGCCGGATCTCCTAGCTTCGCTCCTGGCGTAACGAATCTCTAAAAGAAAAGCGTTAAACCTGCCATGAAATTTCGTCCCGCTTGCGGATAGAAAAAATTCTCGCTCAAACGTGCACTGTCAAACAAGTAGCTGTAGGTGTAGCCATTGTTCACATAAACAGCATCCAACACGTTGTTAATCAACACATTGAACACTAACTCACTTAAACCCAATCGCTTCATGGTATAAGTAAAACGAAGGTCGTTCACCAAATAAGCATCCATTTTGTGGTCATCGCTCGAAGTGTTATCTAAAAACTGCTCACCTACGTAGTTGGTTTGCCACCCAACTTCTACAACGTGGTTTTGTGTTTGAACGAAGGCGTATGAAATTTGTCCCGACGCTGTTAATGCTGGTGAAAAACTGATATCTGTGGTGCCCAGGTTGTTGCGCTCAAAGCCCAAGAAGTTAAAGTCAGCATCGTACGCAGCTACCTCTTCAATGAAGTCAACGATTTTATTCTGCGAGAACGTGGCCGTGCCATAAACGCTCAATCGCTCCTTGATGCGCCAGTCAGCAACCACCTCAACTCCTCTTCGGAAGCTGTTTTCCACATTCCTGCGCACTGGTGTGCCAACGTCATTCAGCTCACCGGTGAGTATCAACTGATTGTCGTACTGCATGTTGT
>JBJOIB010000107.1:0-4013 GCA_046047375.1 Bacteroidota bacterium | reverse complement strand
TGGCAATGCCTACCTCCACAAGCGGATTGCCCGTCAGCAGAAATTCCCAACGATTGAATACGCCGCCAACGTGCGCAGTGGTGATATTGCCTGTACTGATGGCAAGCTTGAGATAGAGGTTTTCGTTCTCTACTTTGTAATTGGAAAGTTTCCCGCGGATCTCGATGGCACATTCGGCGGCACGCATTGTCCATTGCCAGAGATCTGCTCTCGAGACTGAACCAGTTTCCCCGTCGGTCGAAGCGACAGGCCATACTGCAATGACCGCATCACCGGCGAATTTGACCACGTCCCCACCGTAGTTGTTGACGATGTCTATCAGTTGTCCGAAATATTCATTGAGGATATTTGCGATCGTCTCAACCCCGGCGGGACCTGCTTCCGCCAGTTTTTCTGTGAGGCTTGTGAAACCAGAGATGTCGGCAAAAAGAACCACCGCTTGGACTTCATCCGCGACCGGTGACTCGATCGGGGATGGGTCTGCGATGACACGTTTTTGGATGAGCTTGGGGACGTAACTGGCGAGGACTTCTGCCAGTGCAGGGTTGGTCATTAACGCTCCAGAATAAAGGTTGATTTTTGGAAATCAAATGATACCTCCACTCGCACATTTATGCGAGGGAAATAAAAAACAGCTGCTGTTGGCCGCAGCTGTTTTTTTATTTCTTACCTAAAAGTTTTAATTGGGAACAAATATATGTATATCACTCCAATTACATCGTGTACCAAAGTCCTTGTTCGTACCAGAAAGAATGGAATATGCAAGTGTACCTTTCAATGTCCCGCTTTGCGATAAAGCATATTCAGCTACAAACTCACCATCCACTAGCACAAAAGCTTGAGTTCCATTGACAATTAGTGTTAAATCAGCCTCTACCGGAGCATCAAACGGATTATCAAATTTTACAAGACCGGATCCTCGAACGGGTCCAATCGGATGGTAATAGTAATCGGTTTTGACAAAAAGAACTTTAGAGCGATCTAGAAATACGGCGTAATGATCGCCATTCTCTTGTTCTGCAAAAGAAAATCCACAACCAGATGTGTTGGCATTTCGATATGCACTCGACCACGTGATATGCGCTGTTATGAAAAAATCACTCACTTCCACATTATAGATTGGATTTCTCCGATACCAATTAATCTGTGCCCAGTCATATTCGTATGTCGGTTGCCTTTTGAACACGCCATCTGTGGTTGAAAGATATCCCAGATCAAAATATCTTTGGGCTTCAGCATGAAAATCTTCGATCTTTTGTGTAGCAGCAAAATTGGGTGTTCTTGTTGGTTTGGGTGTCGATGAAGGCGTTGGAGTTTCAGAAGGTATAACTGTGGCTGTCCAGGTCGACATTGGTGTATGTGTTACAGTGGGTGTTAATGTTGACCCTATTGCTGAAAAATCACAAGCAGACATAGTGAACGTTAATATTAATAACATCAAAATAGTAGGTATTACTTTTATAGATCTCATTTTAGTCTCCTTTTCTATGACCATTCCCATATGGCTGATTGTCAGCCACGCCAAGACAAAATACGGCCAACTCTTATCCCGCCTTGGTAGTTACATTTATTCAGGGAGAACCAATAAATTTAATTTCCCAATCCTACAAAGATAATTATATACCCAGATAAAAATAACGTACAATTTAATGTCAGACAAAATTCAGCGCACCATATTAGGAGCAACAATGCAAATCACCAAAGAAATTCGTAAAAAAGTGATCCAATTTCAACAAACAGAGATTACAGAATATCACATCTACAAACGATTGGCCAAACGCATCAAATCACCTGAGAATGCCAAAATCCTCGATCAGATCGCTGAAGATGAAAAACGACATTATGAAGGCTGGAAAAAATACAGCAACCAGGATGTTCAACCGCGCTGGCTAAACGTTTGGTTCTATACAACGATCAGTCTATTGTTCGGGTTTACTTTCGGCATCAAACTAATGGAGCAGGGAGAGGAAGCTGCGCAGGGGAACTATATGGAAGTGGCAAAAGAAATCCCCGAAGCCGCAAAATACCAACAGGAAGAAAATGTCCATGAGGAAAAATTAATTGCGATGCTCGATGAAGAGCGCCTGCAATATGCGGGTTCAGTAGTGCTTGGTCTCAACGATGCACTTGTCGAACTGACAGGCGCACTTGCGGGGCTCACGCTTGCTCTTCAAAATGTAAAACTTATTGCGTTGTCTGGACTCATCACTGGCATCGCTGCGTCGCTTTCGATGGCAGCCAGTGAATATCTTTCGACGCGTTCCGAAGAGACTACGAAAGACCCCATCCGTGCAGCGATCTATACAGGCATTGCCTACATCACTACCGTGGCATTGCTCGTACTTCCCTACTTGCTATTTGATAACTACATCCTTGACCTTGTTATCGCATTGGCAACAGGGGTAATCATCATTGCAATATTCAATTACTATATTTCAGTGGCTAAAGGCGAGTCATTCAAAGATAGATTTCTGGAGATGGCAGGTTTAAGTCTGGGCGTGGCAGTGTTCTCGTTCATTATCGGTTACTTTATTCGGCAGTGGCTGGGGATCGAGATATAAAAGGCAATCCACACAATTCCTTGTTAACTTCTTCACAGTCTGTTTACACTCAAATTGTATGATTTGAGTATCAAACAAATGGTCAATTTTTCATCAAGACCATCAAAAAAACAACGTGAAAGAAAACAAGGAGAACACAATGAAAAACTTCAAGAAAATTTTGATCGGCACCCTTTCAGCAGTCTTTTTGATTGCCGTGGGCGCAAACGCATTCAGTGCCTATGCTGCACCTGATACAACTGCGCAACACGGAAATGAAATGTCAACTCTTTCTGCTTCTGGATTGAGTGCGGACGAAGCGGCTGGATTGTTGTTCATGCGTGAAGAGGAAAAACTCGCGCGCGATGTTTACACCAAGATGTATGAGCTATGGGGAATGCCCGTCTTCCAGAACATTGCCCGGAGCGAGCAAAATCACATGGACCAGATAAAACTGCTGTTGGACCGCTACGATCTGACCGACCCCGCGCTTGCTCCTGGTCAATTCACTGATCCTGACCTCCAGGCTTTATACGACCAACTCGTAGTGCAAGGCTCAGCTTCACTTGCAGATGCAATGAATGTGGGCATACTGATCGAGCAGACCGATATCGCAGACCTGCAGAGTCGCATCGCACAGACCGACAACACCGACATTCAGTGGGTCTATAACAACCTGCTGAACGGTTCCTACAATCACCTTGCGGCTTTCTCAGGCGAACAAGGCAGCCAGAAACAAAGTGGAAATGGTCGAGGCGGCCGACCTGGCTGGGCAGGAAACGGATATGGCTTAAGCCAATAACCTAAAAATATATACCAGCACCCCAAGTGAAACTACACTTCGGGGTGCTTTTATTTTCTCTACGCAATTGGGATGTTTACGACTCGGTAGTAATACGTAGGTCACGCTTAAAGCGTGACGCTCTATTATTTGGATAAGTCACGTTTTCAACGTGACCTACTCGCCAAAATCAATATCATTGGGTTCATCCCAACCAAAGGCAGGGGCATATAATCCGCGTTTTTCCCATTCGATATAACTGCTATCTTTCCAATCGCGTGGGTCTTGCACATATCCATGTTTGACAGGATTGTAATGAATGTAGTGTACATGATTTTCAAAGTCTTTATCATCCCGAATAACATGATCCCAAAATCGCTTTTGCCAGAATTTCATAGATTGAGATGACGATAATCCAATCATCTTTTTGTATTCCTTTGTAAAATTTGGCTTGAGCGAGTGCATAATGTCGCTAAAGTTAATCTTTCCTGCTGGTTGAATCAGCAGATGAAAATGGTCGGGAAGAAATACATATCCCAACATAACAAAGGGATGCAATTCTTTGACTTTGCGAAGGATTTCGCGCAATAAGCTCATGTTTTTAGGCTCACGAAAGATGGGTTCGCGTCCCTGAACAACTTGTGTAATGAATACCGCCGAGCCAGGGATATAATAACGACGAAAGTTCATGA
>JBJOIB010000106.1:0-3924 GCA_046047375.1 Bacteroidota bacterium | reverse complement strand
TGTTGAAACGTCCTGCATTGTGCAAGTGGCGCTTGATCTGGTCAGCGAGCAGCAAAAGGTACGTTTGCAATGAAAAAACACCCGATCGGAGCAAGTAAAGGTCACCATAATACGTGGTTACACCTTCAGCCACGTAACCAAGTCGACTGTAGTTTTCGCGGCTAAAGTCGTAAGGCATCATTTCTTTCGGACGAATGCTCTTGATGTTCCACGTGTGGTACAACTCATGGCAACTGATACCTAGCAACTCTTCCCATCCCGCTTGTGTGGCAGCGAATTCAGCAGGTCCCAGAGCTATCACCGTAGAATTACTGTGTTCAACGCCGTGGCGCACAACTCTATCAGGCAATTGAAAAAGGAAATGATACGCCTTGCAAGGAATGTCGCCAAAAACCTCAATCATTTTGTCGCTAAACTTCTTGAAAGCATCTACCACCGGCTGTTCCCGATAAACATGCCTGCCGTTGATCCAAATGTGAAAGGTAGTTCCGCCAGCAACGTATTGCCAATGGGTCATCCCTGCTGCAACAATGAATGGACTATCCATTATTTCCTGCACGCCAGCGGCGTGGATGGTTGAGCCAGTTACAGAAGCACCGCATGCAATTTCCTCGTTGTCGCGTCGTTCAACGGTTACAACATAAGGAAGGTCAAGGTCTGGACGGTAAAAAAAGCAATTGACAGGATTCACATAAATCTGATCCTCATCCACCCATGTGGAACCGGCATTCAACTCGCCTGCAAAAAAGCGATACTCTAACACGATGCGCTTGGCCTCGCCGTGAGTCACTTCCCAGCGGTCTTTGCTTACCTTTCTAAGAGGTAGTAAGTTGCCATTTTCGCTTTTCGCTTCGATGCGTTGAATGTTGCGGGCAAAATTTCCAAGCTCATACCTTCCCGGCCTCCACGCCGGGAGTTGAAAAACCGTCATCTTTCCTCCCCCAGACGGGAAATCAGCTCGCAAGTCCAAAAAGTGGCGATGCCTCTGTTGGGCACTCAGCGTATATCGAATTTCACTCATTGCAATACTTCAATAATAGGAGAGCCTGTTGTACCGCTCGGTTGAGGAACCCGGAGCAATCGAGCAACGGTTGGTGCAATGTCGCGAATGGCCGTTTTTCGCTCCGTTTTTCCCGAAGTTATGTGCTTGCCAAAAAAGATGAGGGGTACGTGGGTGTCGTAGGTGAACGGACTTCCATGGGTAGTTCCCGTATAGCCATTTTCAATATAACCCGGTAAGGTTACCACAAGCACATCACCACTTCGCTGCGGGTGAATACCCCGCTTGATGATATTCCAGGGCTTTTCTGAAAAATCGTTTTCTAATAATTCAGCAGTTGGCATGGCATCGTACACCTGCGGTTGTTTTTTGGCAACCGAAACAATGTCGGCACACATATCTTCTAGATCAACATCTTTCTCCTCAATCAACGCATGGTTCAGAAAGAATTGGTCGTTTACATACTGCAATACCCATTGCCCGTCTCCATACTCTTCTTTGAGCAAGGTATTTACATCGTCGAGCATGGTTTGTGGCTTCCAATATCCTCCCGGCATGTTGAACTTTTGTAAATAGGCCGGAACATCAGCCCCTCCGTGGTCTGCTGTTAAAAACAAGGTGTAATTGTCTCTCCCAACGGTGGCATCTAAATAGTCAATGAACCGCGCCAACTCCAGATCTAGCCGTAAATAGCAGTCTTGTACCTCGCGAGACTGAGGCCCAAATTGATGTCCAATGTAGTCGGTGCTCGAAAAACTCACAGCTAAAAAATCTGTCACATCGTCTTTACCCAAGTCCTCTCCTTCAATGGCCGCAATGGCAAAATCAATGGTCATGGAATTGCCGTGCGGACTCGACTTAATGTAGTCATACCGATCTTTTTCGACGGTTGGAAAGGTGTAAGGAAACACCGGACGCACCTGTCCAGGGTACGGCGCTTCGTATGGATTGTTATCTGCGTAGCTTTCATCGTAACGATCTTCAGGAAGGAGCAAACTCCAACCTTGCGACAAATAGGCATCTGCTTTTTTCAGATTGTTGTGCTGATTTACCCAAGCAGGCAACTGCTCTGTGTAGTAAGTGCTGGTTGCCCAAACGCCTTCATTTCCGCCCATAAACCAATAGGCACCCGTGGGAAAGTGACCAGCGGGTAATATGGAGCCGCGGTCTTTCATGGATACGCCTATCACTTTACCCCTAAAGTTGGTGTGAACACGTAATTGGTCTGTAATGGTGGTGGTAAGCAATCGGTGAGGCGACATTTTTCCACCTTTTTTCACGGTGCCTACGCCCGAAACAGAGGTGTCTTGTGCGCAATAAACCATGTGCCCCCCTTGCTTGTCGAACCAATCATTGCTGATGATTCCGTGCATCGCGGGTGTTGTTCCAGTGTAAACGGATGCATGTCCGGGCCCTGTGTAAGTTGGAGCGTAGGTAAAGTGATGGTCTGCACAAAAGAAACCCTCTCCAAGCAAACGCTTAAACCCATTTTCTGTGAAATCGTCAGCAAAGCGATACAGATAATCTACCCGCATTTGGTCTACTACAATGCCAACCATCAGTTTAGGTGGGCTAAAGCTGTTTTCATTGGAGCTGAATTGGGGTGCAGTAACCTCAACTTCCTGCACCACTGAAACCTGCCGTGTGCAGGCTGCAAGGAAGAATGTCACCAAAACGGGGTAAAGCCTCATCTGAGTTTGATTTTTACAAAACTATCAATTCGAAATGAACAGCGTGTAAATTCAAGATTGCTTTCGCATAATAATGTAAGCCAATCCTAAACACACCAATACGTTGATGAGCACATTGGCCACGGCTAGCAACCCTTGTCCGCTCTCTGCCAACTTAAATGTGTCGACGCTGAAGGTTGAAAAGGTTGAAAAACCGCCGCAAAAACCAATTACAAGCAATGAATGCATCCACGCATGTTGATCCAACCGCGGGAGCAACCACACAACAAATAGTGCCAGCAGGAGTGTTGCAAAGGCATTACTGAGAAAAGTCCCAAGTGGAAAGAATTGTGCGAGACGCGCAGTGCCTAAACCAATCGAATATCGGGCTAAACTGCCCAAACCACCACCAATAAATACTGCTACAAAATGGTTCATGGAGATACAATGCGTAAGGTATAATGTCCAACCAATGAACCTGCCAGCACGCCCAACAAGCCTCCAAAAAACAGGTCAGCCGGATAGTGCACTCCTAGGTATATTCTGCTGTAGGCTATCAAAGCAGCCCAAAGAAAAAGCCATCTCCATGAACGTTTTTTGCCCAAAAGCCAGAATAGAATGGTAGCCAATCCAAAGTAGTTGGCACTGTGCCCCGATACAAAGCTGTACAACCCCCCGCGGTATTCTTCACCGTTGAAATTGGTTACGGTATGCACCTGATCTTTGATTTCGATGTTGTGCGTGGGGCGATACCGTTTCACCTGCTTTTTCAAAGCCCAGTTCGATCCGGCATCGGTGATTCCAAGGGTGAGGGCAACCGCACCAAAAACAATGATTCTATTCCGACCTCCCGGGTAAGCCTGAACCAATTTGTAAATGAATAGCGCGAAAAGAGGCAGCCAAAACCAGCCCTGGCTGATGAGGTACATCAGCGGATCAAGCCAATCAGCGCGCAAACCATTCAAGAAAAGAAAGAGATCTCTGTCGAATTGCTCCAGTGTCTCCATCAGTCGTTGTACAAGTCGTTAATGAGCGCCTCGTACTTTGCCAGAATCGGCTTGCGCTTAAGCTTCAAGGTTGGTGTTAATTCGCCTCCTTCAATGGTAAATGGTTCAGACACAAAAGCAACTTTCTTAACCTGTTCCCAATGTCCGAAACGCTCCATAGATTTATGGATATCTTTCCAGATGCGATCTTTGATGCGCGCATCCTGAATCATTTCAGCGTTGTTGGTGTAGTTGATTTCGTGTCTTC
>JBJOIB010000105.1:0-3091 GCA_046047375.1 Bacteroidota bacterium | reverse complement strand
CGAAGACGGCGAAACTTGCAACGGAACTGAGCCTTGGAGCGTTGTTCTATTCAACTTCGACGGTTCACCAGCAGTTTACTACAGCACCATCGAGGCGAACTTTGTTCAATACCCTGATGGTTCAGCTACCCTAACAGGTACTGTAGTTCGCAACGATGACCCTACCCGTGGATGGATCATCAGCGTTGAATTTGCTAACGGTATGGATTGGAACGAGTGGTCAACTCAAGCTTTCCCAACTGGATACAAAGACGACTGTAACCTTTCAGGTGACAACCACTTGGATTGGACTTACTACATCATGCAAGCTGGTGCTAACCTAACTGGTTGGGGTGCTAACGCAGGTTCTACTTTGAACTTGTCTCACGCGCCGAGCAACTACTACTACGGTTACCAGGTTGGTGTTGCAGCTAACAACGTTAACGTTCAGTACGGTAGCGGTGGCTGGTTTACCTACAGCGGTATCTACGAAGGTGCTTCTATCACTGGTTCTGGTGACTTCGCCTTCGACCACGATTGTTGCCCTCAGTACACCATCGAGCGCACTTGGTGTGCAGTTGACTGCTCTGGAAACGAAACTTGCTTCACTCAGGTGATCAGCTTCGAAGACCTTGGCACAACTCCTCCGGTTGTTGGTGGTGGACATCAGCAGTCTAACGACGGTGCATCAAAAGGTGACGTTGCATTGACTAAAGTAACCAACATGTCAGCTTATCCGAACCCTGCAATTGAGAAAGCATTTATTGAGTTCTCTGTAGCAGAAACCGGAGTTGCTAAGCTTGAAGTGTTCAATATGAATGGTCAATTGGTAGCTGTATTGTTCAACGCCGAAGCCGGTGCTGAAAACAACTACCGCGTAGAATTGAATGCGGCTGCTTTGCCAACCGGCATTTACCTCTACCAGCTCACTACCGGTTCAACGGTAATGACTGATCGATTGATTATCACGAAATAATTTCTGATAAACATCAGAGCAAAGGGCGGCCTATGGGTCGCCCTTTGTTTTTTCACCACTTTTGTGCATTTGTAAGAGAATTTGCATCTTAAATAAAAAAAAGTGGTCGCCCTTCCAAAACCTAAGTACTGCTCAGAAGACTGGCTTGAAATGAAGCCTGTTGAAGGTGGAAGAATCTGTGGTTCATGCCAAAAGCACATCATTGACTTTACCAAGATGACCTGGCACGAAATAGCCACGCTACAATCTCTCAATGGGAACAGCCTCTGTGGGGTTTACACGTCGAAACAACTGAAGTATTGGGGTCAAGAAGTGCCCTCGAACCAACAGCTATTGAGGCAAGCTGTCATCACCGGGGGGCTTGTGAGTTTATTGGCATTACCGGGGCAAGCTCAGTCTTCGACCCCATCAGACAGTCTCGTTTTGAAAGGATATGTGTACGACGAATCCACGTTGGAGCCTATGCCTTTTGCACGAATTGAAATACGCCATCGAGGATTGACATGCACTGCGGATTACGATGGCATGTTTCAATTGCCCATCTTGAAATCCTTCCTTGAGACCGACTCTATACATGTTTCCTATGTTGGTTATATCAACCAGGCAGGAAAGATCACATCCTATCAGCAAGAAATAGTTCAGGAAGATATACAATGGCCTGTTGCCGATGTTTACATCCCCATGCGCACAAACAATATGATCGCCTTTTATGTCGAGTCACCATCGCGCGCCAAGCGCATTTGGCGAAGAATAACCCGCGTATTTCGATAAAAAAAGCCGGATACAAGACCCGGCTTTTCTATGTGATTCTTTTCTGCTTACAATCGTTCAATGATCATGGCTGAAGCTCCACCTCCACCGTTGCAAATGCCTGCAGCCCCATATCTACCGCCGTTTTGCTTAAGCACATTGATTAGGGTTACAATGATTCTTGACCCAGAGCTTCCAAGTGGATGTCCGAGTGCAACCGCACCACCATTCACATCTACCTTTTCAGGATTCAATCCAAGTGCGTCGATATTTGCAAGTCCAACTACAGCAAATGCCTCGTTGAGTTCCCAAAAATCGATATCGTTCACTGAAAGTCCAGCTTTTGCCAACGCTTTCGGCAAAGCCTTCGACGGCGCTGTTGTAAACCATTCAGGCTCTTGAGCTGCATCGGCATAGCTCACAATGCGAGCAATAGGCTTAACACCCAGTTCTTCTGCCTTCTCTTTGCTCATCAACACGAGGGCTGAGGCACCGTCGTTGAGGGTAGAAGCATTTGCTGCGGTTACAGTACCTTCTTTATCAAAGGCTGGACGCAGGGTAGAGACTTTATCGAGTTTGATGTTCTTGTATTCTTCATCTTCCGCAACGATGAGGGCATCGCCTTTTCTTTGCGGAACGCTCACAGGAACTACCTCGTCGTTGAATCTTCCAGCGGTCCATGCTTTTGCGGCGCGCTGGTAGCTTTCAATAGCGAAGGCGTCTTGCTGCTCTCGCGTATAGTTTTTCTCACGGGCGCACAGTTCAGCACAATTACCCATGTGCACTTTGTTGTACACATCAGTCAGGCCGTCTTTAACCATCCCATCAATCAGGCGCATATCACCAAGCTTTTGTCCGTTGCGAGCATCCATGTAATGTGGCACTTGCGACATATTTTCCATACCACCGGCAATTACGACGTCATTGTCTCCGGCCAGGATGGTTTGAGCAGCCAAGGCGATTGCCTTCATTCCTGATGCACACACTTTATTTACCGTTGTACACGGAACAGTGTTGGGCAAACCTGCCATCATGGCTGCTTGGCGAGCGGGTGCTTGTCCAACACCTGCCTGAAGCACATTGCCCATGAATACTTCATTCACTTCACTTGCAGCTACGCCCGCTTTTTCAAGAGCTCCTTTAATGGCTGCAGCGCCGAGTGCCGGGGCTGGAACAGAACTAAGCGAGCCAAGAAAACTACCCATTGGGGTTCTGGCAGCGCCTACTATATATACTTCTTTCATGCTATCGTTTGTATTTAGAGTGCGCAAGTTAGCAAACAACCGTGAAACAGATCGTAACAAGCCTTCAAAATCGAGATTACAAGCATCGCTGCAACACTTTTTGTGAGACATAACTAACGGTGGCTTGCGAAACTTTCGTTAA
>JBJOIB010000104.1:0-8925 GCA_046047375.1 Bacteroidota bacterium | reverse complement strand
CTTATACATGCTACAAGCAAAAGATGTGTTGAGGCTTAAAAAGATCACAATGATGAAAAGAAAGAACTTAGATCGGACCATGGAAGCTAAACGTAAAGGAAGATGCCTTATTTCGGCGATTCAGAGGTATCTTTTCAAGATGATGTCCTAAAGACTACTCCATAAAATTTCTTCGAAAGGCATCGGCGAGCAAAGAAACAGCCATAGCTACATCCACAGGGGGTAATCCAGCCGGAGGACCAAAAGGTGTGGTATTGAGATCAACGATATAATAGCGGCCATCTTGGTTATCTTTCAAAACATCAAGTTCGCAGAAATCAGCGTTCATTTTTTCGCAAAAGTTGAGAATGGCGCCTTGCTCGGCGGATGAAAAAAGCGACAATGGATCAATCAAACGAGAAAATCGAACCTCATTCGTAAATCGAACATTCCAATCCTTGTACTTACCATAGCAAGCCGCAATTTCTTTCCCTATAACCACTACGCGATAGTCGAGGGCAAAACCATCTTCCGTTCTGTTATCAATCACTTTTTGATATACACAGCCGTCTTCGATGGTTTCAACAGGACAAGTGATATAACGGCCATCATGTTTCGCATTTTCGTCGCTTTTTTGAACCGCAGTCCCATGAAACGAGACTGGATCAATGAATGTATTGTATCCAAAAACGTCATTAAAAACAGCGTCAACTCGTTTTTTGCTTATGTCTGAACACTTGGCATTCAACACCATCGAATAATGGTTGAGAATGTTGTTGTTGATTTGGCTTTTATCGGTGGCATCTTCAAAAAAGAGCACACATGCGGCATTTTCAACAGGCTTGTTTGTTAATCGCATGCGCAGGTGTTTGGCAATTTTGTAAATGGTAGTTTTTTTACTTGGATAATCAGGCCAAGTAACCAATACGGGAAGTTTCCCTCTATTGGCTAAACGCCGAATGAGATCACCGCTGAACGATCGAATATCTTTCACAAGACGCTCAGGAAAGGGCATTCCCTCCCGGTAATGATTGCGCCAACCTTTTTTACTCATATCGATTTCAGTTTAGCTATTTCGTCCTTTCGACCTATGGTGGCGGTAATAAAGTCCTTATCCAACCGAGCCCCTCTTGCAGGAGAGTACTCACGACCGTAAAAGATGATCTGCAAATGAAGCTTGTTCCACAACTCCTTCGGAAACAGTTGTTTAGCGTCTTTTTCCGTTGTTTCAACATTTTTTCCTGAACTCAGTCCCCACCGATACATAAGTCTGTGAATATGGGTGTCGACCGGAAAAGCAGGGACTCCGAAGGCTTGAGACATGACCACACTCGCAGTTTTGTGTCCAACTCCGGGCAGTTCTTCTAAGCTTTCAAAAGTGGAAGGGACTTCCCCTCGATGCTTTTCAATTAGAATTTGAGACAAGCCATAGATAGCTTTGGATTTTGCCGGGGATAAGCCGCATGGTCGAATGATCTCGCGGATTTCATCCACAGACAGTGTGATCATTTCATGTGGCGTTTTAGCTCTTTTCCAAAGCAATGGTGTTATTTGATTGACTCGCTCATCGGTGCATTGGGCTGACAAAAGAACTGCTATCAAAAGAGTGTATGGATCTGAATGGTCGAGAGGAATTGGTGTAGTTGGATACAACCTTTCCAGTTCGGTGATGACGAATTGCGCTTTTTCTTTTTTCGTCATGATCAATTGTGAAAAAGGTCTGATGGACGATTTGCCACCAACGTCATGCGTTGTTGCCTGCCACCAAACTTAATGTCTACTTCATTCACTTGGTCAGAAAAAAGGTCAAACATACACGTGTTTGTTACCTTGAGTGTGTTCACGGGAACGAAGCCGTTTATTTCCATGTAACACCAAGTTATATCCGATTCCACTTGTTTGCCGAGAAAAACGTAATCACGCGGAACGGCGTTGATTTGTATTTCAAAGTTGTTTCTAATGTACAGTTCCACTTCGTGATTAAAAAGCGGGTCATAGGGATCATCGGCGAAATGGATTTTCTTCTCTTCCGTCGAAAGGGCGCGTTCCAGGTCGTCGGTGAAAAAGCGCATGGTAATTTCGATACGATTTTCCCTGTTATTCTCCTCAATCAGTGTCCTGCTGAAGTAGAACTTGTGGGCCGACATACCGAGCAATATGGTGGCAGCCAGGATGGCTATAGTTAACAACGAAAAGTTTCGCATCTAACAAAGGTAGGATTGAAAGTGTGGCGAACCAAAACATTCGGCTCACAAGATGTATCTTTGACAAAATTTCACGCTTTGAATTCTTCCCTATTGTCGCTTTCGAATGAATTAATCAACCGAGCTGAACGAATTGTTGTAACCGCTCATAAGTCTCCTGATGGAGATGCGGTTGGATCAGTTTGGGCGCTTGCTAATTATTTAATGAAGCAAGGAAAACATGTTCACGTGGTTCTACCTGATCACGCTCCTGATTTTTTACACTTTATTCCAGGTTTTGATCAAACCGTTTTTTTCTGCGACAAAACAGAAGAGGCAACAACAATGCTTAAAAGCGCGGATTTATGGTTTGCCTTAGATTATAACGCTCGTGCTCGAACGGGGAAGGAGATGGCGGTGGTGCTTGAAGAGCTTCAGGCTCCGTGCATCATGATTGATCACCATCATCAGCCAGAATCATTTCCCGCTGTGCTGTTGTCAGATACATCGCAATCATCGACGTGTCAAATGGTGTATGAATTTATAGCCGGATTAGGTGGGGAAGACGATATTGACGTTTCCATAGGAAGTGCCTTGTATTGCGGTATTATGACTGATACTGGAAGTTTCCGATTTCCATCAGTCACGCCCCGAACCCATGAAATTGCGGCATCGCTGATTCAGAAGGGCGTTGATCATGCTGCCATACATCGCGCGGTTTACGACACGAATCTTTTGGATCGCATGCGATTGGTTGGCTATGCGCTTAGTGAAAAATTAACGGTATTCGAGCAATATCATACCGCCATTATTGGGCTGACTAAAGAAGAATTGCAGCGATTCAATTACCGACCAGGAGACACCGAAGGGTTGGTTAACCAGGCATTGTCTATCAAAGGGGTCAATATGGCCGTTTTTGTTAGGGAAGGAAACAACGAAGTAAAGCTTTCATTTCGTTCGAAAGGATCCTTTGATGTGAATACCTTTGCTCGGGTTCATTTCAACGGCGGAGGACATTTCAATGCTGCCGGGGGAGCATCCGCTGATCCATACGATCACGTTATTCAAGCATTGATAGACCTATTGCCACGTTATTCTGATCAATTGAATTATTTCATATGAGATTTGTTGTAATCCTTTTTATTCTTGTAATTCTTCAATCTGCAGGTTGCAAGCAAACTACAGAATACAAGCCAACGGTTTCAAATCAAGAACTAGAGGATGACCTTATTGCCTTTAACCGACAAAAAGTTGAGCGGGAAAATGCTGCGATAGATAACTACCTGAATTCATTGAACCTTACGATGGAAAAATCCAATACAGGACTTAGGTACCTCATTGATCGGAAGGGGAGCGGTGATACAATAGTGTTTGGAGTAGAAGTTGAGGTAAAATATGATATATATTTGATTGACAGCACTTTATGTTACTCAAGTAAGATTACCGGGAATAAGCGATTTTTCGTAGAGGAGAGCGATGAAATGCCAGGAATGCATGAGTTGGTTAAGCTGCTTAGGGTAGGAGACAGTGCCAGAAGTATTCTTCCCTCTCGTTTGGGATATGGTTTCACAGGAGACTCAGATAAGATTCCGTGCGATGCGGTTCTCTTGTTAGACGTTGAAGTATTGAGTGCTTTATGAAGTTGTGGGCAGTTATATGTTGTCTGCTGATCGCAGGATGCAATAGGGCTCCAGAGGGATTTGAGTACCTTGATGAGGGTGTTTCTCGCAAGCTTCTCGGATTTGGCGATGCGACTACCACAGTGCGGAAAAGTACCTTTGTAGAGATTGCTGTTTCCGCGTCGCGTGCTTCCGTTGGAGACATTGATTTCTGGACTCTTTCGGAGTTTTTTCCTGCTGACAGGCCTTGGAGCAAAGGAAGTTTCGAGGATCGGTTTATAGGCGATTTAGTTGCTGGGGATAGCGTGTTGTTTGAGGTTCCTTATGGTGAATTCAAGAATAGCATTTTCAACGAATACGAGGTGGATGGTTACACCTTGCATGATACCAGTGCCATTCGCTTGCAAGTGAGTGTGCGTCATGCAATGGATGAATCGACCTACTTTTCCAGCAAGTTGAAGGAGGTTCGAGAAAGAAGAACAGCAGAACGGAGCTACCTTCAGGGAGAGTTCGAACGGAGAGGTTTAACAGGTAAACTGCGGGAATATCTCGGTACATGGCAGAATGAGTTGGAGGAAGGCACGGGTGATTCTGTGCGATCGGGAATGGACTTGGTTCTATCATTCAAAGCCTTTTTTTTCAATGATAGTCTTTTCGATTCTGCTCTAGACACATCGACCTACATCTATTTTCAGTACGGAAAGCCAGATCAGGTTATCCGCGGTTTAGAGATCGCGGTTAGTGATATGCGAATTGGAGGCAGAAAGCAGGTTTTTCTCACCTCAGACTTGGCATTTGGCGAGCGGGGTAGTGGGAAAGGGATTGTGCCTCCTAATACTCCTGTTTGGTTCGACTTGACTTTGATTGACCTTCCGGATAGTCTGAAAAAATCACCTAAATACGGTATGGATTCTTAGTGTGATCCTCTGGTAAATTTGACAAACGAATTGCTGTGAAAAAAATACATCTTGTACTGCTTTTAGTTTTCGCATTGGTTAGTCTTTTCAGTTGGATGAAGACACATCAGTTAGCATCCGACATCCGCGCTGCTGGCGCGAGAATCGATAGCACCGAAATGCGTGTCCACACCATTGAACGCTCCTATGAATTGGCAGAAGGAATGCACTACTTGCAGATATACATGAACAAACTGTGGTTCGCGGGTATCGAACAAAATGAACCATTAACACGGTTTTACTTGCATGAATTGGAGGAGTTTATGTGGGATATTGTAAGTCGTGACATTACCAGTAGAGGGAAGAATGTGAGTGAACTTATGCAGGCTATGGCTATGCCACAACTGGCTTTGCTTGAAAATCAACTAGACAAGGGCGACAAAGTTTCTTTTGTAATGGGTTATCAAGGGCTAATGAACTCTTGTAACAGTTGTCATATAGCAGTAGAACGTCCCTATTTGGTGATTGACTTACCGAAACAACCTGTTTTGGACAATCAACTTTTTAAACCGATTTCGAAATAATTCTGTGAACTTCAGGTTTTATCTTTAGGGGCTGATTGCAAACTAACTGGACGTGAATATGTAATTTGTAGTCCTTTAGTCCTTAAACCGATGTGCTTTGAAATATTTTGGCTTCGTATTTCTTCTTTTTTGTTCCGTTTTGGGTTACGCCCAGGAAAGCATTGGTATTGGAATCAGCAATTATTCACCAACGAATAGTCTTTATTTAAATCCATCATCAATCGTTGATTCTCGCGCATTTTTAGACATTCATCTTGTAGGCGCCTCGGTTTTTGGAATGAACGATGTAGTTTATTTGCCTGCGGGTGTTCGTTTGATGCAACCGAGTTCATTTGAAGGTGTTCAGCCAAATTATGATTTAAGTCGACCTCCATTTTCAGCCTACGTTGACGCATTGGTACAGGGGCCGAGCGCCAGTTTACAGATCGGGAAACACGCACTGGCTTTGACTACGGGGGTTCGTTCAGTTACCGATGTTCGTAATGTTGGATCGAAGTTGACCACCTATATTCAAAATGGTTTTAATTACGGCGAGTACATTGGTACGAACACAAGAATCCAGGATCTTGCAATTACATCCCTAAGTTGGGCAGAAGTGGGGCTTACCTACGGTACGATTGTTAAACAGCAAGGTCGTGACATGGTTACAGCAGGAGGTAGTGTACGAAAGTTATTTGGAATTGCAGGAACAGGTGTGAGATTGAATGAATGGTTGTTTACAGTTCCAGATTCAGGAAGGCTTGTAACAGAAACATTATCAGGGCGTTACGCATTGAGCGAAATAGGTTGGAATACTGGTGGGGGATTTGGGGTTGATTTAGGGGTGACGTTTAAGAAAACCAATCAGGATGTATCTGGATACACGCCGTTTTCAAGAGCAAGCGGTTGTAAGCAAAGTGATTATAAGTACAAAGTCTCCATAGCTCTCTTGGATATCGGATTTGTCAATTTCAAAGGAGATTTCCTGGCGGATCAATTCGATGAAACTACGACTGGTTATGAATGGACAAACTTTGACAGCACACAAGTGGATGGGGTTGAAGATATTGGCTCATTCATCTCAGACAATCTACCGGTGTTGAATGCCAATAAGGAGCCTTCCATGCGTGTATGGCTGCCAATGGGGTTGAGCACACAAGTTGACTATCAGGTGCTTCAATACTTTTATATGAATGGCTCTTTAGTTTTGGGTGTCCCGTTTCGGAATGCACTAGGGGTGCAGCGAGCGGCCTCATTGGCCATCACTCCAAGGTATGAAAGGAAGCGTTTTGAGGCAGCATTACCGGTGAGCTTTTTTGAGATCAAGAAACCGATGATCGGGGCGATGTTTCGACTGAATAGTGTTGTAATTGGCACAGATAATTTAGGTTCCTTGTTTTTCAACGGGGAAAAGTACGGGGCCGATATTTATTTCCACTTAAAGTATACGATTTTTAGATCTCGCCAGTGCAAGGGAATTCGCGTTGGCGCTGGTGGTCGAGGAGGGGGGAGAACCATTGGGTGCCCAACTTGGTAAGTGGTTTTGAGACAGTTTTTTCACTTTATTCCTATCCGCAAAGTGTAAAATTTTACACTTTGCGGATAGGAATAAAACGCAGTGTCAGCTAGCGAGGTAAATTGTCGATGTGTTCTGCTAGGGCAGTTTTAAGCAAGTCGTACACCTTACGAAAATCAGCCTCATTTCCATAATAAGGGTCCGGAACATCCTCATTTTTAATGGCTAGGGTGAGTTTTTTTAGCTGATTTTCATCACGCGCCAAGCGTTTCAAATCACGCAAGTTTTGACGATCCATCGCCATGATGATATCGAAATCTTCGAAATCTTTTCCGGTAAATTTTCGGGCGCGCAATTGGCTTATATCCATTCCATGATTGTGCATAACCGCGATTGCTCGTTTGTCTGGTGCTTCACCGCTATGCCATCCGCCCGTTCCACATGAATCCACTTCAACATTTAAACCTTTATCTTCAGCCAAGGCTCTAAAAATTCCTTCTGCCATGGGAGATCGACAGATATTCCCTAAGCAGACCATAAGTACGCGCATACTCTTTTTTGTGCTAAGATAGTAAGTGTTGGATATCGGAAAAGACTGACATGATGAAGGTGCTTTAAACCCACAGCTGGGGGTTGAGGTTGCACGTACTAGTGTGCATGAAAACGTTGAAATCAATAAACATCCCTACTTTAATCATGGCCATACTGATGGTTTTTACCTTGGTAGGAACAACAGGTTGTGCAAGCACGAAGAGCGACTTCCACAAGAAAAAATGGAAGATTCGGAAGTCTCAGCCACCGGTGCAGCGCTATTACAACAAGTGGCACATGGGAGATAAACACAGGAACTAATACTACGATTATAGTGACCGAAGTCAGGATGATAACGTTTTAGTACGTTGTCAAAAAAAAGAAAAGCCCCGAGTTCGGGGCTTTTTTTTATTGGATGTTCAGTTTCTTTTCTAGGTCATCCAAGTATTTTCGGAAGTGCTTATCCGTTTCTTGCAGATTATTAACCGTTCTACAAGCATGGAGCACTGTTGCGTGATCCTTTCCGCCGCAATGTAGACCAATATTTGCCAATGAAGATTTGGTCATTTTCTTCGCAAAGTACATGGCTATTTGTCGAGCTTGAACGATTTCACGTTTGCGTGTCTTCGATTTGAGCAACTCAATAGGAAGGTCGAAGTAGTCGCATACCACCTTTTGGATGTAGTCAATTGAAACTTCACGGGCGGTATTTTTAACAAATTTATCGATCATCTGCTTCGCCAAATCAAGGGTAATTGATTTGCGATTCAATGACGCCTGCGCTATTAAGGAGATGAGGGCGCCTTCTAATTCACGCACATTTGTTGTGATGCTGTAGGCGAGGTATTCTACAACTTCCTTAGGAAGTTCAATTCCATCCGCATACATTTTCTTCTCTAGAATCGCGATACGCGTTTCGAGGGAAGGTGTCTGCAGATCGGCACTTAATCCCCATTTAAAGCGAGAGAGCAGTCGTTGCTCCATTCCTTGCATTTCAACAGGCGGCTTGTCTGAAGTCAGAACAATCTGTTTACCTGTTTGATGTAAGTGGTTGAAAATGTGGAAGAAAACGTCTTGTGTTTTTTCTTTTCCGCTGAAAAATTGAACATCATCCATGATAAGCACATCAATCATCTGGTAAAAGTGACTGAAGTCATTCACGCTGTTGTTTTTCACGGCATCAATAAATTGATGAGTGAACTTTTCGGAAGAAACGTACAGAACAGTTTTCTCCGGGTATTTATTTTTTATCTCGATGCCAATGGCATGTGAGAGGTGTGTCTTGCCAAGTCCAACCCCGCCGTAAATTAGCAAAGGGTTAAATGAGGTGCCGCCTGGTTTGTTAGCAACAGCGAAGCCTGCTGAGCGGGCCAATCTGTTGCAGTCGCCCTCGATGAAATTGTCGAATGAATAGTTAGGATTCAGGTTAGAGTCGATGTTTAACTTCCGCAAACCCGGTATGATAAATGGGTTTTTGATCGGAGTGTCACTCATGTCGAGTGGCATAGAAACAGCCGGATTCTTGATCGCCTTCTTATTGGTTGTAGGAACCTTAACAGTGTAAGGATTGGCATTGTCATAGTTGTTCTCCATGATAATGCTATACTCCAAGCGACCTTCCGGACCCAGTTCTTTTTT
>JBJOIB010000103.1:0-11507 GCA_046047375.1 Bacteroidota bacterium | reverse complement strand
CAAACCATTGGTTGTAGTCCGTTGGATGTTAGTTTCACAAACGTAACACAAGGCGCTCTGACCTATTTCTGGGATTTTGGTGATGGCACTACGCATACCATCGCGGAGCCGACACACACGTATTTCAACGATACCAACTTCGACGTTACCTACAACGCATTCATGGTGGCTGAGTCGTACTTCGGATGCACAGATACCGTGTTCTTCGACATCATTGTTTACGCAACACCCGAGGCGGCTTTCAACGCAACACCTGTTTCTCAGCAATATCCGAACACCGTTGTAACACTCGAAAACCTGAGCATCTTTGGCGGGAATACAACATTCACCTGGGACATGGGGAATGGAACAGTATTAACGGGGCAAAATCCACCTGCATTTGATTATGAAACCTGGGGTGAGTACACCATTACTTTAACCGTTTCAAACGGCTTTTGCGAGGATGTTACCGAGACCACAATAGAAATCATACCCCCTCTCCCTGTGGCTGATTTTACAGGCCCTGCAGCCGGTTGCGCACCGCTCACCGTGAGCTTTCAAGAGTTATCTGAATTTGCCACCGGGTGGTATTGGACCTTTGGTGATGGAGGCACTGCAACAGTAGCCAACCCAACATACACCTACTATGTTCCGGGAACGTATACCGTTTCGTTGACGGTGGATGGAATTGTGCCTGGCACATCAGATCAAATCACGTATGAACAGATTATTGAGGTATACCCATCAGCCGTTGCGGTATTCACAGTTACCCCTGATGAAGTAAGTGTTCCAGGTGAGCCTGTTTATTGCATTAATCTCTCGCAAAATGCCACCTCGTATCTATGGGATTTTGGTGATGGGTCAACTTCCACGCTCGAAAATCCTGAACATTTTTACCAAGAGCCCGGACTTTACATCATTTCTCTCACGGCCAATAACGAGTTTAATTGTCCAACCACTTACGTCTTGCCACAGCCTTTCTCGGCCATTGCCGATGGAGAAATTGTTTTCCCGAACGCCTTTACGCCTAACAACAGTGCGTCGAATGGTGGAGTATACAACGATGTGAATTACTCCAACGATGTGTTCTTCCCCATACACGCGGGAGTGGTAGAATATCAACTCCAGATTTTCAACAAATGGGGCGAACTACTCTTCGAGAGTGATGATGTTACCATTGGTTGGGATGGTTACTACAAGGGACAAGTTTGCAAACAAGATGTGTATGCATGGAAAGTCAAAGTACGCTTCGTAAATGGAGAAGAAATAATAAAAGCCGGTGATGTAACCTTACTTCTGAAATAATGAAATTCGCACTGCTCACCATATCTGTATTCCTCACCTTTGGGCTTTTTGCTCAGAGCAACTGGAGCGTTGGCGACAAGCAATTGTACCGCGATGCGTCGAACTGGTTTGAGGAGGGCGATTTTCCGAGTGCGATGACAGCATTTCGAAGCTTATTCGCCAAAGACAGCACCATGGCCGATTTGCAGTATAAATTGGGTGCATGTGAACTGCAGGCCGGACAAAAAGAGCGTGCACTTTCTTTGCTTAGCAGGGCTGAAAAACAAGGCGTTAAAGCAGCAACATTCGAAAAAGGAGTTGCCTTGCACCGTTTATATCGCTTCGAAGAAGCAATCCAGCATTTTGAAAAGTACTTCGCCAGCGGCGATAAAACATATTCTGTAGAGCACACCCAATACCACATGGATTGCAGCAAGCGAGCCATAGTGTCTTTAGCCACTCCTGTTGATGTAGCCATTACAAACGTGGGACCCGGCATCAATACCTCATGGAAGGAATACGTTCCGGTGATCACACCGGATGGAAAGAACATCTACTTTACGTCTAGAAGACCTGACTCCACTGCTAGGCTCAAAGATGACAATGGCGAGTACTTTGAAGATGTTTACCACGCAACCAAAGATTCAACCGGCTGGAACAAGGCAATCAACATTGGGCAGCCTGTCAATTCAGAAACACATGATGCCACGGTTAGCATTTCTGCCGATGGCAAAACCATGATCATCTACAGAACCAATGAAAATCTCACTGGCGGCGATTTATACCTCACCACATTCAAAGGTGGCAAATGGTCTAAGCCAGAGAAACTGAATGATCGGATCAACTCCAATTATCAAGAAGCTAGTGCATCACTGTCTCCTGACAAACAAATCCTCTACTTCTCCTCCAATCGTCCGGGAGGGTATGGTGGAAAAGACCTCTACCGCGTTAGGCGTCTTCCGAATGGAGAATGGAGCCTTCCAAAAAATCTCGGACCATCCATAAATACCGCTTACGACGAAGATGCACCCTACATGGATGCGGATGGAATCACATTGTATTTCGCTTCCAAAGGACACACCACCATTGGTGGGTACGACTTGTTCAGATCGACCAGAACAGAGGAAGAGGTATGGACACAACCTGAAAATTTAGGATATCCAGTCAACACAGTTGATGACGACATCTTTTTAGCTGTAGATAAAGGAGGGAAAATTGGCTATTTCGCCTCTGAAAGACCAGGAGGGTATGGTGCTTTGGATATTTACTCCATCGACTTTATCTACCGACAAAACGAAATAATCATTGTACACGGCGAAGTTCGCGCTACGAACGAGTTTCCGGTTGGAGCAGAGATCACGTTGATCGATGAAAATACCCATAAGATACAAGGGGTTTACAGATCCAATCCCAACAATGGAAAATTCATTCTTGATGTGCATCCCTTGATTCGCTACAAAGTGATTGTTGAAGCTCCGGGATATAAGACCACCTCCGAAGAATTTGAATTCGATTTTCCTTTAGCAGGAGAGGCGGGAGAAGCGCAATTAACCCCATTTATGCTTCGTAAAGAATGAAGAACTTGCTCTACATAGCGTTTATGCTCGTTTCGACGATGGTGTGTGGACAAGACTCACAATTCACACAATTTTATGCTGCGCCTACGTATCTCAATCCGGCATTTGCAGGCACCTCCGTGCAGCATCGCATGAGTGCTAACTACCGCAAGCAATGGGCATCGATACCGGGCGGTTGGGTAGCATACAATGCCGCGTTCGACACCTATGTGGCCCCACTTCGGAGTGGTATTGGATTTTTGGCCACGCATGAAAAAGCCGGCACTGGTGGATTGCGTGCGACAACTATTTCAGCTCAATATGCTTATGAAGTAACTATTTCCCGTGGACTCTTCTTCCGACCTGCGCTGCAGTTTTCATTCAGCAACAGGAACATCAATTTCAACGACCTCACTTTCGGAGATCAGTTGCTTCGAAACAACGACCCAACAACCCTCGAAGCCAATGTTTTCCAACCCATCAATTTCTTTGATCTAGCCACGGGTGCAGTTATTGCAAATGCCAATTTCTGGTTCGGTGCTTCGGTTCATCATCTCAACCAGCCCAATGAAAGCCTTTTCCCTGATCGCGTAGGTGTTTTACCCCGCAAATATTCGGCACATGGAGGATACAAATTCCACTTCAACGGAAGAAACCGCGACTCCAACAACCTTATTGCAGCCTTTAATTACAAAAAACAAGGCGAATTTGATCAGCTCGACTTGGGGGCTTATTACGAGGTAAAACCAGTCACTTTCGGCCTGTGGTACCGCGGATTGCCACTGAAATCAAATGGTTACGGATATCTTAACCACGACTCATTTGCCTTAATTGTAGGTTTTGATAATGGAGCCGTAAAGTTCGGTTACAGCTATGACTTTACCATCTCTCAGCTTTCCATTGCTTCTTCTGGGGGTAGCCACGAGTTGTCTTATGTTTATGAGTGGGGAAATCGCAAGAACTTAAGAGCTTCGCGGAAACGAATTGTACCGTGTGCTAAGTTCTAGATACCGATAATATTTACCTCTCGCTCTAGGTACACTCCGAACCGGTCTGCCACATCGTCCATGACCATTTGAGATAGCAGAAAAACCTCTTCTCCAGTAGCTTGTCCATAGTTCACAAGTACCAGTGCCTGCTGCACATGTACGCCGCAATCTCCTATTCTGCGACCTTTCCAACCGCATTGCTCAATCAACCAACCAGCAGCCAGCTTTTGTTGCCCTGATCCCGCATCATAATGAGGCATATCGGGGAAATCGGCAATCAAATTCAAAAATTGTTGTTGAGGGACCACCGGGTTTTTAAAGAAGCTACCGGCGTTTCCTAGCACTTTGGGATCAGGCAGCTTACTTCTTCGAATGGCCATGACCGCCTCAGCAATGTCGCGAATACCCGGAGATACCACCTCCATGCGTTCAAGTTCTTTTTCAATAGCTCCGTACGTAGAGCGGATAGAAGGTTGTAGTTGCAATCTGAAGGTAACGTGCGTGATGATATACTGACCTTTCAGTCCGCGTTTGAATACGCTTTCACGGTATCCGAACTGACAATCATCCTTCGAAAAAAAATGCGTTTCACCTGTGGGTATGTGCAGTGCTTCCAATTGGTAAAAAACCGACTCCAGTTCCACACCATATGCACCTATATTCTGCATGGGCGATGCTCCTACACTTCCGGGAATCAGCGCTAAATTCTCCACTCCACACCAACCTTCGCGGATGCAATGCATGACAAAGGAATGCCATACTTCCCCGGCCCCTACGCGAACAAAAACCTCGTTTTCAGTTTTGCTCACCACATCGATACCTCCAATGCGATTCAACAACACCATACCAGCCGGATCGTGAGTAAACAACACATTGCTTCCGCCTCCCAATACCAACAAGGGGAGCTGTTTTGCATGCGTATATTCTACCAATTCTTGCAGCTCCGCAACCGTTGCTGCCTCACTGAACCATTCTGCTGTGGCAGAAACTCCAAACGTATGAAAAGGGCGCAGGGAAACCCCTTGGCGAATTCGTGTCATACCCCAAAATTAAGCTACTTCCTAAGCGTTGTCGAAGAGATAACCCTTAACTCCGAACATTGTTATGTTCATGGCTGTTGCATGGGTGTATAATTCTCTGTGATCTCCTTTTCTATCAACCTGAATTCTTCCGCCGTGAGTTCGTGGTAGCGGGTGGAGTCATTGAGAACATCGTGTATCAACTGTTTTTCCGGAAAAATTCGAGCATGAAGTTCATGTCGCACATACCTTTTTCCAATAACTTGTATTTCAATGAGGTGCGTTGGACTTACCACTTCGTAGATCGAATGTCCGCCCATCAATTCAAAAAACCGGTGTTTATCCATCCTTTGTAAATTTGCTTTATGGAAAGTACTCTGTGGACCCAAGCCCTTCAACTTGCAAAGGAAGGCAAATTTGAGGAAGCTTTGCAGCTCTATGATTTGGCAAGTGAAACGCATGGTTTTCAGCCAGACTTGCTCAACGACAAGGCCGTGTGTTTGTTGCATCTGCAGCGTACTTCAGAAGCAGAACAATTGATGACCCGTGCCATTGAACTTCAACCAGATTATGGTTATCGCTATGCCGCTCGAGCCTATGTTCGTGTATCCCTCAAAAATCACCGTGGCGCCATAGAAGACTATAAGAAAGCCATTGAGCTTGATCCGGAGGATGCCATAGCACTCAACAACCTCGGGTTATTGGAAGAACAACTCGGTTACCACAAAGAGGCAGGAGAGCGTTACCGAATGGCAGATGAACTCATGGGCATCCTAAAAGATCGAGGCATTGTTCCCGAAGGTGATGTTCCTTCAACTCAACCTGAGGAGCGCGAAATAGAGGCCTCACAGACTTCACCTCAGCGAATAGAAGAACCCAACCCTACAAACAGGGCGGAGATCATCAAGGGTGTTTTCACCTCAAAAAAAGTCTTTGGAGAATTTCTTTCATTTCTGCGCAATGGATTTAAATTAGGCAATAAATAATTGCATTGAACACTTTCGTTGAAGACCTCGCTGACCTCATTGTAAAATCAGGAATACCACTCAAAGATGTTACAGTGGTATTGCCAGGAAAACGCACAGCGGTCTTCCTAAAGCGTGCATTGAAGGCGCGTATACAGGGAACATCTTGGCTTCCCGTTTTAACCACCCTGCCTGACATCATCGGTCAGATGGCTTCCTCTGGCAGAGGAGACCGTTTGGATCTCACTTTTTTGCTGTATCAAACCCATCTTGAACTATCCAATTCGGCTGAATCCCTCGACAGCTTTCTGAGCTGGGGACCCACAGTATTGTCAGATTTCAATGAAATTGATCACCAACTGCTCGATGCCGCATCGGTGTTAAAGAACCTGCGCGATTACAAGGAGTTGGACAATTGGAGTTTCAATGAGGAACCGCTGAGCGCAGCGCAAATTCGATTTATGGAGTTTTGGGACTCTTTGCTTCCACTCTACCGTGCGTTTCAGCAAACCATGCACAACAACAATGCTTGGTATGGAGGTGCCCTTGCTAAAAAAGTCGCTGCTCAACCCATTGCCTTGTTCGATGTGCTTCGAACACAGCACATCTTCGTTGCCGGATTAAACGCGCTGACCAAGGCTGAGCAGCAAATTTTAACCAAACTACAAGAGGCGGGAAAGGTTACCTTTGTGTGGGATGCCGATGGCTACTTTGTGCATGACCGCCAATTAGAAGCCGGGCATTTCGTTCGCAAGCACCCGCACCTCGGTCAGATAGATAAGCTACCACGCAACTTTGCTAGCATCCCGCATCAAATAACCATTGCGGGCTGCAGCTCTTCGATCACCCAGGCTCAACATTTAGGAGCGCTGCTCGATGCCATCCCTGAAGAAGACGCAATGGAAACGGCGATCATTTTGCCTGACAATGCCCAATTATCGGCGGTGTTACCCGCCATTCCTGAGAAATTCAAAGCCCTCAATATAACCATGGGCCTGTCTGTGAAAGACAGTCCCTTAAGAAGCTTATTGCACCATTTTTTCAGGTTGTTCGACACCCGCGAAAACCCCAAGTACCAGCATTTTTTAGCAATCATTCGGCATCCGCTATTTAGACATAAGGATTCAGACATTTTACCGATGTTAACGGGTATTGATGCCTTTGTGGTTCAAAAACGATTGGTGTACATCCCCATTGCTCGCGTGGTTCATGAGGCATCCATTCCCGCAGAATCACCCCTTCATACATGGCTCCTATTGCTGGCTGAAACCTGCAAAAACAGAACTACTGATCTGATCTTCAAGACACTAGATGGACTTCTCAGGTTCATTGAGCCAAGAAACGAAGAGGCTGGGGATACTATCTTGTTTCAAACATGGGTCACGCTGCTCTCAGGGGTTCAAAAGTTAGAACGGTTGGCACAATCCTACCCCGTTTTCAGTGAGCCCCGTGAAATTGAAAAAGTATTGTCCAAGCTCATCGGGCAGATGACCGTCGACCTCATCGGGGAGCCACTGATAGGTTTGCAGATCATGGGATTACTTGAGTCAAGATCGCTCGATTTCAAGCGAGTTATTGTGCTTTCCTGCAACGAAGGACATGTACCGAAGAGTTCCTTCAGCGAGTCAATGCTTCCAGCCGATTTGAGAGCAGCTTTTGAATTGCCTGGTCGGTATGAGCGCGAAGCTATTTTCGCTTATTACTTTTACCGTCTTCTCTCAAGGGCTTCAGACATTCATTTGCTTTATTCCGAAGGAGAATCTGATTTTAAAGCGGGCGAGAAAAGCAGGTACTTGCAACAGATTCTGACATGTCCAATTATTGCGCAACTCCCCATCGATGTTACGGTAAATCATATCGTAGCCCACGTTCCTGAGCCTGCACCTGAAATACCTCCCTTGGATGCCCTGCCTTGGATTATTGAGCGTACAAAAGAATTGTTGCGACAAGGCTTGTATCCTTCTGCCATTCAAAAATGGTCAACCTGTACAGCTGATTTTTTCTTCCGATTCCTTTTGGCTCTGTATGAACAAGATGATCTGGAGGAGTCTATGGAAGACAATACCTTGGGGACCATTGTTCATGCTGTCCTGGAGAAAGGGTTTACACGCTATATCAACGTGCCCTTAAAAGCAGAGCATATAGATGAAATATTCAGTAGGATAGATAAACTCATTGATAACGCCCTCGACGACCATTACAACCCAGAGTTGATGGAAACGGGTATCAACTACCTCAAGCGATCCATTATTCGAAAGTTCGTAGAAAAAATTCTTTTGCGCGAACGCGAAGATCTTGTTCAGTCGCACACCATAACGATACGCGAATTGGAGAAGAAGTTCTCTGCTACGTTCGAACTTGATGAGGCTTTTCAATTTGTGATTGGCGGCAAGGTAGACCGTTCAGACGTTTTCAATGGAACACATCGCATTATCGATTACAAATCAGGCGGTGTTACTCAGGCCGATTTAACACTGAAGGATCCTTGGGAAGATGCCCTGTTGAAGAAAGACATGGGAAAAGCCCTGCAAATGTTCCTTTACACCTTCCTTGCCTATCATGAATACCAATGTCCGGTGCAGGGAGGAATCATTTCATCACGCTCACACCGCGCGGGTTTTATTCCGCTTATGTTTGAAAAAAGTGAATCGCTCATCACCTTCGACGCTACTCTTGCACAAGCCGCAGAAGCATGGGTCAAAGGAGTGGTTTCGACCATGATCAACCCGTCAGAGCTTCCCGTTCACAACGAGAAAGCAAAATTTTGCGAATATTGCATCATCCATTAACCCATGGCTGATAACCTGAAACGTGTTCTTATCATCACCTACTACTGGCCACCATCTGGCGGAAGTGGCGTTCAGCGCTGGTTGAAATTCGCGAAGTACCTTCCTGACCATGGCTGGCTACCAGTTGTTTACACACCGGAGAATCCCGAGCTCCCTGAAATAGATCATTCCTTGCAGGAAGATGTTCGCCCTGAAACCGTGGTCATCAAACAGCCCATTGTTGAGCCGTACACTCTTTACAAGAAATTTGTGGGGCTGAAAAAAAACGATCGCATTCAGACAGGGTTTCTCTCCACCAAAAAGAAGAAGGGATTCGCTGAAAAGATAGCCCGTTGGATTCGGGGAAACTTTTTTATCCCTGACGCTCGAAAATTTTGGATTAAGCCTTCTGTAAAGTTCTTAGCCAAAGAAATACAAGCAAACCCAGTTGACTTGATCATTAGCACCGGTCCACCCCACAGCATGCACCTGATTGGGCTTAAGCTGGCTCAAAAAACAAACATTCCATGGATCGCAGATTTCAGGGATCCATGGACCAATATTGACTTCTACGAAGACCTATTGTTGACTAAAATGGCTGACCGCCGACATCGTTGGTTGGAAAAGCAGGTTCTCTCACAGGCGACCAAGGTTTTGGTAGTGGGAAATCGCATGAAACTGGAATTTTCAGAACTCATTGATTCTTCCAAAATCATCGTTCTTCCGAACGGATATGATGACGACGATGCGGGTAAAAACCAAGCATTGGTAGATACTAAATTCAGCATCGCCCACATTGGCTCCTTTTCACCGGCTCGAAATCCACACACCCTATGGAGCGTTCTTCAGCAACTATGCAAAGAACTACCTGGATTTGCTGATGACTTGGTTATACGTGCTGTTGGAACTGTAGACTATACCGTTTCACAATCTCTCGAGCAACATGAACTTACACCTTACCTTGAACGCATAGCCTACCTGCCGCACCACGAAGTCATACAAGAGCAGCAACGAGCGGCCGTACTTCTGCTGGTAGTAAACAGATCGAAAAATGCGAAAGGCATACTGACTGGAAAAGTATTCGAATACCTACTTTCTACACGTCCTTTGCTCGCCGTTGGCCCAACGGATGGAGATTTAGCCGGTTTACTCGAAAATGTGGGGGCAGCACCCGTAGTTGACTACGATGATTTTGAAGGGTTGAAAAACCGCGTACGTACCTTGTACAGCAATTTCAAACAGGGCATTGCTGAGCAAGCACCGCAAGTGGAACGTTACAGTCGTTCTAACTTAACGCGCGACCTAGCCACTCTAATGATGCAGCTAAGTGATGTGAAAAAATGATTTATCGGCGCGCTGAAACAGCGTAGTAACGAGGGGTAAAATAACGCAGAACAGGTCGAACCCCGATAGGAAAACGTGGAGGTGAGGTCCATTTTTTCCGTTGGTCAATTTTCCAACCCGCCTTTTCTACCAGCCAATCAAACTGCCAATCTTCAAACTCGTGGTAATGCTGATCGCGGATGTCGTTCTTATTGCGATAAGCAGAAGCAAACCACAAACGCATCGGAATGCTTGCAACCAGCCGTGGCGCTTTGATATCGCGCAATAGCGGCATGGGATTCACAAGGTGTTCCAATATTTCAAATGCGGTAACGGCATCGAAGCCCTCGGCCTGAACCGAAATTGTATCAAAATCAAGGTCTTCACCGCCTGTATTGACAACCTCATATCCCGCCTTTTCCATCCACTCTGAAAACGTATTGCGGATGCCCAAGTCGAGGATGCGCGCAGGGGGTGGAACTTCCTGCTTGAGGAATTCCAAGGTGATCTGAAAGCGACGAATTTGGTGGTTCTTGCTCATAATAAATCGAACTGTTTGCTACAATTAGTACCTTTCACCCGAAATATACTTACTACCTTGGGTGTAGTCATCAATCAAGCCTCAAAGAACGCAATTTCCATTTTATTGGGCACCATCATTGGGGCAGTAAACACCATTGTTATTTTGCCGAAGGCGTTTGAAGGATTTGAAGAGGGGTGGGGATTGCTGAAAGTGCTGACTGCCTATGCTCTCATTTTCTCGCAGTTTTTCCATGCCGGAATACCCAATGCCATCATTCGCTATTTTCCGAAGTTAACGCCCGAACAGCGACCTGCATTCCTGGGCTGGTCGTACGCCATTGTAGCCGCTGGATCATTTGTGTTTACTCTGTCATTTTGGTTGCTTGGGCCGCAATTCCTCAGCTTTGTTGCAGCAGACGATGCTAGCATGCTCTCTGGCCACGAAGTGGAACTGATCATATTATCCCTATCGTTGATTGTTTTCTATGCCTTGAACGGCTATTTGAGTGCCGTTTTGAAAACTACCTTTTACCAGTTTCTCAACGAAACGTTTTTAAAGGCGTGGTTTTTATTGGTTGCGGTGGGCTTTTGGTTCAATTTCATAGACTTTCAGGCGGTGCTGCAAATCTATGTTGGGGGTTATGTGCTTGCTTCTGTGTTATTGCTGGTGTATTCACTGCGCGCGGGATTGACCTTTGAACGGGGTTATTTCGCACTTCCGAAGCGAGAATTGTACCGGTACAGCTTGTATTCTATTTTAGACAGGGGCTCAGCGCTGATTGTAAATAACCTCGACATTATCATGGTGGGTTTGCTTATCGGCTTAGAAGATGTAGCCTTTTACACCTTGGCCTTTTACATCGGAGCGGTAGCGATGCTGCCTCAAAAGTCTATTCTCTCCATCGCTAACCCCATTGTTTCTAAAGCCATTGCTGAGAACGACCGTCCTGCTTTATTAAGCATTTACAAGCAAAGCTCAGCCATGCAGCTATTGATCGGCGGGTTTATTTTTGTTTCGATTTGGATCAGTATTGATGAAGTGCTTGCCCTGCTTCCTGAGCGTTATGAGGCAGGCAAATGGGTTGTTCTTTACATCGGCATC
>JBJOIB010000102.1:0-3825 GCA_046047375.1 Bacteroidota bacterium | reverse complement strand
TAATTACATGGTTAAAAACCTGTATATCAGTCTCTTACTGGCAATTATGGTGATTGGAGCGATTATGGCACTTCTTTTCAGGAGCAGCCGAATGGTATTTATATCGTTGATTCCCAATTTGTTACCACTAATATTTACTGCCGGTGTAATGGGCTTTTTTGGCATTCCTATAAAACCTTCCACCATATTGGTATTCAGCATTGCATTCGGAATTTCTGTAGATGATACGATACACTTCCTCGCAAAATACCGTCAAGAACTGAAACTGAAAAGCTGGAACATCCGAGATTCAATCATCATAGCCGTAAAAGAAACTGGTGTGAGTATGATGTATACGTCGATTGTGCTGTTTTTTGGCTTTGGGATGTTCGCGGCCTCGGAATTCGACGGCACACGTGCCCTTGGAATTTTGGTTTCCATGACCTTACTTGTGGCCATGTTTGCGAATTTGCTCCTCCTTCCATCATTGCTTATGAGCTTCGAACGTTGGCTTACTACCAAAGCTTTTTCTGAACCTTTCCTCGAAATCATTGATGAAGAGGAAGACATTGAACTCGAAGAACTCCAAGTCCAAACCGGTTTCTTCGGAGGCGAAAAATCAACCATATGAAAGGCATTATCTTAGCCGGTGGCAGCGGAACACGCTTATACCCACTTACCAAAGCTGTGAGTAAGCAGTTGATGCCTGTTTACGACAAACCTATGATCTATTATCCGCTTTCCACACTGATGATTAGCGGTATAACAGACATCCTTATTATTTCCACACCCCACGATCTACCGGGCTTCAAACACCTACTCGGAGACGGTTCCCAGCTCGGATGCCGTTTTTCATATGCTGAACAAAAGGTTCCTAATGGACTAGCCCAAGCTTTTGTGATTGGAAAAGAATTTATTGGCGATGAAAAGGTGGCGCTCATCCTTGGTGATAACATTTTCTACGGACAAGGTTTCGGGAAAATCCTGCGCGAAAACACAGAAATAGATGGCGCCTTGGTTTACGCTTACCACGTCAGTGATCCTCAGCGATATGGTGTCGTTGAATTCGATCAAAACTACCAGGCACTCAGCATTGAGGAAAAGCCAAAATCACCTAAATCGAACTATGCCGTTCCAGGATTGTATTATTACGACAACGACGTTGTAAACATTGCTGAACAACTGCAGCCCAGCGCACGTGGTGAGTATGAAATTACAGATGTAAACAAAGAATATTTGCGACGAGGAAAGCTAAAAGTGGCCCGTCTCAATCGCGGAACAGCCTGGCTCGATACTGGTACTTTCTCTAGCCTCATGCAGGCAGGACAATATGTTCAGGTCATTGAAGAGCGCCAAGGTTTGAAAATTGGTTGCATTGAAGAAGTGGCCTGGAGAATGGGGTACATCAACAATGAACAGCTTCAACGTCTTGCAGAACCGCTGCTGAACAGCGGATATGGAACTTATCTCCTGGAACAACTGGGAAGAGAAAAATAATAACGTGAATCAACACATTCAGAGATATCAAGACATCATCAAGTCTGCCGTTGAGGATTTTGTAAGGGCTAACCCAACTTCGGCCCTGTATGCTCCAATCAACTACATGATGGCTCTCAAAGCCAAACGGTGGCGCCCCATGCTCCTTCTCGCCACGGCCGAAGGCTATGGTGCCAAAACAAATGAGGCAATAGATGCCGCCCTAGCCGTGGAGGTGTTTCACAACTTTACCCTTATGCATGACGACATCATGGACAATGCCCCGCTCCGACGAGGTCAGCCAACGGTGCATGAAACGTGGTCGGTTAACGCCTCTATTCTCTCCGGTGATGCCATGATGGTTCAAGCCTTTCAACTTTTAGAAAAGTCTCACCCCACGCACCTGCCCTATCTCCTCAAGGTGTTCAATAAAACAGCGATTGAAGTGTGTGAAGGTCAGCAGCTTGACATGGACTTCGAGCAGCGCATAGATGTTACGTTGGATGAATACCGTGAAATGATTCGGCTTAAAACCTCCGTTCTTCTGGCTGCTGCCATGAAAATGGGTGCTATTTGCGGTAACGCTGATGCCTTCCAACAAGAACTCGCATATTCCTTCGGTGAACATTTTGGCCTCGCCTTTCAGCTGAGAGATGATTACCTCGACGTCTTCGGCGACCCTGGCGAATTTGGAAAACAAGATGCAGGAGACATCCTGGCCGATAAAAAAACATTCCTCTACCTCAGTGCTTTAAACGCCCAAAACGGAGCCTATAGAGACGAACTCCTCAAGTGGCAAGGACCGCAAAATAGCCAGCAAAAAATTGAGGCCGTGAGGAATATTTTTCGCGCAAGCAGCGCGGATGAAGCCACTCTCGAAGAAATGGCGTCGCACGTGGTTTCAGCCCGCCAAGCGTTAAACCAAATGGAGATAGGCTCCGAAATTCAAGCCTTCTTCCACCAACTACTGGAGGTGGTTCAAACTCGAACCGTATGAATTTCCTTGAACAACACAGCGAACTGTTTCCAGATGATCTGTCCAAGGATGAAGCCATTCTTCTGACCGCAGAACAAATCAACAAAGATTTTGGCGCTGAGGTAATCACTATCGTCAACAATCACGTTGAATTGCAACAACTTCTTGACGGTGTTCGTATGTACATCGCTACCATCCCGTATCGAAATGCTGAAAAACTCGTTCAGCTTCTGTATCGGGTTGATTTAAAGGAAAATACAGTGCGTGAGATCCTCCAACATCCGAACCCTGAATCCATCCTCGAAGACCTTACCAATGAGGTGATTCGTCGCGAACTCCTAAAGGTCCTAATGCGAAGGTATTTTTCGAGAACGAATACAAATGATTAATCGCGTTGCGTGCATTATTTGAATTAACTTTGCCACGCAACCATTCAGACACACACATCCTGATGGATAATTTGTCATATCTGAGCAACGCCGATGTAGATGCCATCGACGAGCTCTACAAAATGTACCGCAAAGACCCTGATGCAATAGACATCAGCTGGAAAAAATTCTTTGAGGGTTTCGATTTCGCTCAAGCCTACTACGGCGAAGGTGGAATTCCCGAAAACGTCACCAAGGAGTTTAAGGTCATCAACCTCATTCAGGCGTACCGCACTCGTGGTCACCTTTTTACCCTTACCAATCCGGTAAGAAAACGCCGTGAATATCAACCAACGCTTGATATTGAAAATTTTGGCTTGTCAGAATCCGATCTCGATATCGAATTTCAGGCTGGCGAAGAGGTCGGCATCGGTAAAGCCACCTTGCGTGAAATCATTGATCACCTCCGCCTTACTTATTGTCAATCCATTGGTATCGAATACATGTACATCCGACACCCGGAAGTCGTGTCTTGGATACGTGAGAAAATTGAGCTGAAAAACAGGCCTCAGTTTACGAAAGAATGCAAACAACGCATCTTCCGTAAAATGAACCAAGCTACCACCTTTGAGCAGTTTCTACAACGAAAATTTGTGGGTGCCAAACGCTTTTCAGTAGAAGGAAATGAAAGTATCATAGCGGCTCTCGACGACCTTGTAGAAACAGGCGCCCAAATGGGTGTGAAAGAGTTCGTAGTCGGTATGGCTCACCGAGGCCGCTTGAATACCCTGGCGCATATTTTCGAAAAACCTTACCAGGAAATTTTTGGTGAATTCGAAGGGAAAGACTACGATGATGATGGTGTTTTCGATGGTGACGTAAAGTATCACCTCGGATATTCTACCGATATCAAAACAGAAAATGGGAACAATGTTCACCTCACCTTGACCCCTAACCCTTCTCACCTTGAAGCTGTAAATCCGGTTGTAGAAGGATTAACTCGTGCCAAAATTGATCACTACCTTG
>JBJOIB010000101.1:0-7525 GCA_046047375.1 Bacteroidota bacterium | reverse complement strand
CACTAATTCTTCACTATCCTAGATGAATCATAAGCCTATTTTATACATAACATTCAAAGGTTAAATAAAAATTTATCATTATTTCCCCGAATCTTTGCGAAAATTTTCATCTATGAAAAGGCTCGCATCCTTTCTATCCATCGCACTTCTTATCGCTGGAGTTGTCTGTATCTTGTTTTATAGGAATGATTTCTTTGCTCAGGAAATCAGCAAGGCGATAGCCATTTTCGGCATCGGCTTTCTATTAGCGCTGCTGAAAAAAAATGAACCTAGCAGAAAAGGTATTTAACTGCTTCTCTCAATTCAAAATTCAGTTCAGCTTTAAATCATGGAGTTTCAAATTCTACTGAGCAACCTCACCAATCCAACCTTGTTGTTTTTCATACTCGGAATCATCGCCGTTAGGCTTAAAAGTGATCTCGAAATCCCTCCTTCCAGCAGTAAATTCATCTCCCTTTATTTGCTTTTTGCAATTGGTTTCAAAGGCGGGCAGGAATTGGCTCACAGCGGTTTCAATCAAGAAGTTGTGTATTCCTTGTTGTTCGGATTGATCATCGCCTCTGCGATTCCGATGTACACTTTCTTTATCCTGAAACAACGCCTTTCTTCAAGTGATGCCGCCGCTATCGCAGCCTCCTACGGTTCCGTGAGTGCTGTTACGTTTGTTGCCGCAGTTTCATTTTTAGAAGCCCAAAAGATAGAATCAGGCGGACATATGGTTGCTGTAATGGCCCTTATGGAATCGCCTGCCATCATCGTTGGTGTTATATTGCTCAAATGGTTTGGAAAGGATGAGAATGCTGTCGAACCTATTCCGCTAAAATCTGTCATTCATCACGCCTTTACCAATGGAAGCGTGCTCTTGATTCTTGGGAGCTTGATCATTGGTCTTATCGCTGATACCCGACAAGCTGAAGGAATAAAACCATTCACGAATGATATCTTCAAAGGCTTTCTGGCCATTTTCCTTCTGGAGATGGGGATGGTAACTTCAAAACGCTTTGCCTCATTCCGAAAATCAGGCTGGTTTGTAACAGCATTCGCCATCCTTATCCCACTTATTAATGGAGTTCTTGTGGCTTTCACTAGTCACATCATCACTAACCAAGTAGGCAACCGCCTTATCCTTGCAATTCTCGCCGCAAGCGCCTCTTACATCGCAGTTCCTGCTGCTATGCGATTGGCAGCTCCAAAAGCAGATCCCGGCTTGTACATTCCCATGGCCTTGGGTGTTACTTTCCCATTCAATATCACTGTTGGAATGCCTCTCTACTTCTTGATCATCTTGAACACCTAAGCTCTGCCGCCACTTCCATACTTCATATTTCCTTCCCTGGTAGATTCCGTTGGCTTGTCTACTTGTAATCCCCAATTAAGCTTCAGATGAAAAAGCCCCGGCCGCCACATTCCTCCCGATTTGATCTTAGGGAGTACGCGCTTCGCTTGTGATCCCTTAAGGGGTGGGCTTCAGATAAAAAAGCCCCGGCCGCCACATTCCTCCCGATTTGATCTTAGGGAGTACGCGCTTCGCTTGTGATCCCTTAAGGGGTGGGCTTCAGATGAAAAAGCCCCGCGCTATCGCGCTCGGTACTTTTCCTATTTCCGAGGTCTTGAGCGAGCTCAGACCCTCGGAAATAGAAAAAGCCCCGGTGTGGGGCTTTTTTCTGGCGGAGAGAGAGGGATTCGAACCCCCGGTACCTCGCGGTACAACGGTTTTCAAGACCGCCGCAATCGACCACTCTGCCATCTCTCCGCGGCAAAAGTAGCTTTTTTTTCATTTGAACCAATTATGCAGCGAAAAAAAAATCAATCACACTGTGTCATGGGCTTTGTTACATTTGCTACCTTGTTGAGTTCGAGAGTAATGATGCTTATGAGAATTATCCTATTTATCGCTATATGCCTGGTTAGCCTGAACAGTGCAGGTTCCTTAATTGCGACATTCGACCTGAAACACTTTCTTGTTCCCGGTGAAAAACCATATGTGGAAACCCATATTCTGATTGATGGCGGAACAACCAAATACGCCGAAAAAGACTCGGGTTTATACATGTCTACCATCCAAACAACAATCGTAATCTACCGCGGTGAGGATGTCGTCGATTTCAGGAAAATAAATGTGATGTCGCCTCTCATTCAACCAAATGAAATAGCTGATATTATTGATATTCAGCGTTTTGTGCTTGATCCAGGAAGTTATCGCATCGAACTGCAACTGACGGATGTAAATGCAGACGACCAGCCTCTAGAGCTCCTGCAAGATTTCGAACTTTCACTCAACGCATCCACAGTAGGTATCTCAGATATTACCTTTCTTTCTGGATATAGCAAAGCAACAACGCCAACAGAACTAACCAAATCCGGTTACAACCTCCTCCCCTACATCGCTGATCACTTCCCTAGTGACGCCAACAAGCTTGTTTTCTATGCTGAAGCCTACAACTCGCATCTCATACCAGATGCCTCAGGATATTTGCTGACCTATTACATTGAAAACGCTGATGGTCCAATTACAGAAACTCAACGGTACTTTCGCGAAAAACCGAAGCCCGTTCGGCCCCTCCTCGAAAGCATTGATATAACATTGCTCAAAGAAGGATCTTATGTGCTGAAAATAGAGATACGCGATAGAAACAATTCGGTCCTTGCCGAAAATGGCGTTCTCTTTTATCGATCAACCAACCACCAAAATACGCAAGGTGTCATGCTCGTGAACGACGCTATATCGCCATACTATCTGGAGTTCGCAAACGCAGACAGTATCAACGATTACCTTTTGAGCTTGTATCCCATCGCCACCGGCGTTGAATTTAACACCATTCAAAATCTGGTCTCCTCAGGTGATATGGAAGCCAAAAAGAACTATTTCTATTATTTCTGGGAGATGTACTACCCGGAGGCCCCAATGCAAGGATGGCAAAAATACGCCTCGGAAGTAGCTTATGTAAAACGTAAATACTCCACTCCTGTGCTACCTGGCTATCTTACTGACCGTGGTCGAATTTATTTGAAGTACGGTAAGCCCAATACAATGGTGGTGCGCCACAACGAAACGGAAGTCTATCCCTACGAAATTTGGCATTACTACAAAATCGGCCAGTTCAACAACAAGCGATTCCTCTTCTACAGCCGCAGTGTGGCAACCATTGATTTCGAACTCCTGCATTCAGATATGTATGGCGAACTTCAAAATGAAGACTGGCCTGTTATCATGCGTTCAAAATTTAGCGATATTCGCCCCACAGACAGCAATCTGAACAGATCCAACCCGCAAGATACTTTCTCCGGAGACGAACTGGAAGACCTGTTCTATAACCCAAGATAAGCGCGTGTTCGATATAGCTGTTGTTATTTTAAACTGGAACGGACTTTCTTTCCTACAGCAATTTTTACCAGGTGTAGTCGCGCACAGCGGCGCGGATGCTAAAGTGTGCGTCATAGACAACGCCTCTACGGACCAATCCGTAACGTGGATTCAACATCATTTCCCGAATGTTCTCATTGTTAAGAATGCACTCAACTATGGTTTCGCTAAAGGATACAACGAAGGACTGAAGCACATCCATGCGAACTATTATGTACTGCTCAATTCTGATGTAGAAGTCACTGAAAATTGGATCCCACCCGTTATCGAATACATGAAACGGGATGGAATAGCAGCAGCTCAACCCAAAATACTTGACTTCAACCGCAAGTCGTTTTTTGAACACGCTGGCGCCACAGGTGGGTTCATCGATAAAGATGGCTTCGTCTTTTGTGCCGGCCGCATTTTCGATTCTTTCGAAGAAGACCAAGGCCAGTACAACAGCAATAAAGAGGTTTTCTGGGCTTCGGGAGCCGCTCTGTTTATTGATTCCGCAGCGTATCATAATGCAGGCGGACTAGATGAAGACTTCTACGCCCACATGGAGGAAATCGACCTTTGCTGGAGATTAAAGAACATGGGGTTGAAAATTGGCGCATGCGGACAATCAACCGTTTACCATGTGGGGGGTGGAACATTGAGCAAAATCAATCCATTCAAAACCTTCCTCAATTTCCGTAACAACCTGTTCATCCTCGTCAAGAACTACCACGATTCAAACCTTACACTTCGCCTGATCCGTCGAATGTTGCTAGACGGTGTTGCCGCGTTCAGATTTTTATCAGAAGGAAAATCGTCCTACTTCATCGCTGTTTTCAAAGCCCACATGTCGTTCTATTTCTACTTCGGAAAAATGGCGAAAAAGAGGCGAAATCTAAAGGCAGCTATCTCACAACCCAACAAAACAGGTTGGTACCGCAAAAGCATACTGGTAGAGTATTACTTGCGGAAAAAAAAGAAGTTTTCTGAGCTCGACGCAAACTCGTTTTTACAACGATAAAGTAGAAACCGACATCCATAAAGTTTTGTTGCTTAGCTACAGTCCATTGGGCAACTTAGCCCTATGCAACATTACATCTACAACCTACCACTGGTTCGCCCCTTTTTATGTTTGGCTTTGGGTATCATCTGCCAATCAAGTCTTCCGGCCTTCCATCCACCTTATTGGTTGATTGCTTTCATAGTTCTCGCTACAATCAGCCATTTCCATCCTAAGTCAGCATTGCGTTTTCCATGGTTATCCGGACTTCTATTGTGGATCAGCTTTCTACTTTTTGGAATGACCTTGACTTTTTACGCCGTTCCTGCTGAGAGAAACGCTGGCATTGTAGAAGGTAAAATAAGATTAACCCGTGTAAATCAATATTCCAAGGGGTTCTGCACAGGCGAGGGCATCATGTTAAATCCTTCACAAAAACCACTGCGCACTCTATTTACATTAAGTGACTCTTCTGTGTCTCCACGTGTAGGCGATTTTCTTGAATTCACTGGTGTGTTAACCTCTATACAAGCTCCAACCAATCCCTTCGAATTCAATGCAAGCGATTATTATGCTGCGCGATCTGTCCATCACACGCTTCAAATCAGAAAACTTATTTCTTGTCAATCAAATACTGATGTACCATCCGGAATTCAATTCATCGGCGAGGAGCATATCCGAAATCAACTGCAGTTTGTTTCAAACGATAGACTTCGTGGGTTGCTATTCGCGATGATTACGGGCGACAAATCTGATCTCGATGCAGAAATACGTTCAAACTTCGCTGTTTCAGGCATCATGCACTTGCTTGCTGTCAGTGGGTTGCATGTAGGGTTAATTGGCTGGTTGCCACTTGTTCTGATGAAACGCTTGCCTCCGCGCTCTCGCTTTAGAATTCCTTTAGCCATCGTCGGGGCGCTCATAGTCTGGGCATTTGTTTTCTTCACTGGTGCTGGCGCTTCTGCTACACGAGCAGGATTCATGTTCACCCTTGCCTTGATAGCGTTGCTCCTACGCGTTAGAACATCGCTTCTCAATTCATTGTGTGCGGCGGGAATTATCATTCTCATCATGTCTCCACTTACGCTTTTCGATGTCGGTTTTCAACTATCATTCAGCGCTGTAGCTGGAATAGGCCTCATGTCAAGACCAATTATGGAACTAATCTCTGGTTCATCATCTATCATCCAAAAAGCATGGTCAGGAGTGGCTGTTTCAACCGCGGCCCAGGCCTCCACTTCACCGTTTTCGCTTTACCATTTTGGGACCTTCCCAGTCTACTTCTTGCCCGCGAACTTAATCGCTGTTCCACTAGGCACGTTCATGATGTATGGACTATTACTTCTGCTTGTTCCTCTCCCCTTTCCTGAATACCACAAAATCATTGGTGCCGTGCTAGACTTCACGGGAAACCTGTTGCTTTTTGTGGCTGATTTCATCGCCAGGCTGCCTATGGCGCAAATTGTAACCAGTGAATGGCATCTAGTGAACTCCGGGCTCTTAATGATCACAGTACTTTATCTTTTCAATCAACGCCTCAATGTTGTTCGGTTTGTTCGTGTTTGTGCACTCCTTATTTTGGCCCTTACTCTCCTTCGAAAGCACAATCACTCGCACTTGGTGCTATTCGACACGAATCGGTTTACAATTGGAATAGCAACGTCTAAAGGTCCAATGCTGATAGCCAATGCGCATAAGTCACCCTTTGAATGTCGTTCTTGGATGGAGCGAACTCAGGCCACTCCTTTTCTACTTAACAAGGATACTTTAGTGTGCTATGACGGATCTGTCATCTTTCGGAAGGGCAAAGCTCTCGGGTGCAATCATGCTTTATTGAATCCTGCTAACTCGCAAAAAAAACGTCCTGTCACCATATTGGTGCAAGACGCCAAAGGATATCATATTTCGTATGGAGGCTGGCACCGGTACAAAGAGAACGGCACTCCAGCCTGCATCATCGAAGCTAGCTCATTTGGAAGAGATCATGAATCGTTTGATCAACATATTGTTCCCACTGATCGAACTCCATAATGGGTCGAATTTCGTCTACTCGATTGTTTTGTCTGGAATAGATTGCTTCAACATAGAAATCATTCAATTCATACAAGCAGAGAATGTAATTTCCGTTTACCAAGCGCTGTGACAGGCACTGGCCATGATCCCAAAGATAATTGGTACGTTCATCGAGGGGCAGTTGCCCAAATTGCTCACGAGTCATAAAAAAAGTTTGCTGCTTACAGCTATTCCCAAACCCTTTTACGACCTTGACGATCATTAGGTTACGCTACGCGACTAAATCGTGTGCACCGTAAAATATCTTCTCCAAAAGCAACGGAAGATTGATGTAATCTTGGCGTTTGCTTATGAGAGCAACAGCCCCCATATTCGCGGCTTCTGCCCGGGTTGCTCTGTCATCTTCCGAGGTCAAAAAGGCCACAGGGATGTCTTTGTAGCATTTCCGCAGCAGCTTGAATGTGTCGAATCCCGAGAGACCGTCGAGTGAGATTTCGGAAAGTACCAAATCGAATTTGTTGTTCTCCAGCATATCAATTCCTTGCTTGCCATCGAAAGCAACTGAGACTGCATATCCGTAGTTAGAGAGAAACTTGGAAGAGAGCGCCGATGTGATGCGATCAGAGTCAATGAGGAGAATCTTTTTCATAGGGCGAAGTTTGCTTATCAAAGCTATCTTTGCAATATAATTTTTCATGTAGGAAGCCCTACCTTGGATGAGGTAAGATTTCTCCTACACAACAAGCACAAGATGAAGATTATTGAATGTCCGCGTGATGCGATGCAAGGTCTGCCTTACATCAACACAGAAACGAAAGTCAAATACCACAATGCCCTGTTGAAAGTGGGCTTTGACACTTTGGATTTTGGAAGTTTCGTATCGCCATCCGCCATTCCTCAAATGCGCGACACCGCTGAAGTATTGAAGCAACTTGAATTGGAAACAACCTCAACCAAGTTGTTGGCTATTGTGGCCAATGAAAGAGGAGCAACCGATGCTTTGTCTCATCAGGAGATCAGTTACTTAGGCTACCCCTTCTCGGTTTCAGAAATTTTCCAACAGCGCAATACAAACGCGAGCATTGAACAATCTTTGAGTCGCGTTGAGGCCATTCAGAACATGTGTGAGCGAGCGAATAGAACCTTAGTGGTCTATTTATCGATGGCCT
>JBJOIB010000100.1:0-2807 GCA_046047375.1 Bacteroidota bacterium | reverse complement strand
CTCAGTGGCAACAACAACCACCTCTTTCAAACCGGAACTAACTTCCGCCCCAATTGGATTGATGACCACTTGAACGGACATGACGGCATTTGGTGCGACGGGACCAACGATTTTTTATGGTTTCCACAATCCACAGAGATTCGGTCAGTCATTCTTGTTATGGCAGAAGATGCTGCTGCTTCCTTGAATTACCGGCCACTTATTGGAGATGACGATAAATACCCCTGCATGCGCGGGATAAACGGTGAATTATGGCATCCGGATCTGGCCGATGTCGGGGTGTTGAATGGAACTACACGACTCAATAGCAACCCTGTTAATGGAATAACGACTATTTTACCGGATGCTCCGGTCATTGTCTCGTTGCGCACTACCGCCCCAATTGAGGTCTCTCAATTTTCGAAAGACCGGTCGCTAGCTGGTAGAGTCTGGTCAGGACATTTATATGAAATCATCCTCTCTACTGAAGAACTCTCGGATGAAGAGGTGGCCAATTTGGAACAGTGGTTGGCTGATTATTACAGTCCAACAATCTTGGATCTGGGCGCAGACATTAACATTACAGACCATTTTTGTGCTACTGAATTAACCGCGCAGCCGGGTTTTGCCTCGTATACATGGAGCACAGGTGAAACGGGAACTTCTATTTCGGTGAATAGCTCAGGTGAATACTGGGTGCAGGCCATTGATGTTTTTGGACGTCAGCGCGCAGATACTGTTGTAGTTACATATCCAGGAAACATCGTGCCACCGGCACAAAATATTGTCTGTCTTGGCGATAGCGTGCTATGGGATACAGAGCTGAGCAATGAAACCTTCTCCATCCAATGGTCAACAGGTTCAACAGCGCCGTTCGTCTATTTACAAGAACAAGGAACGTACACGGTAACGGTGGGTGATGCTCAGGGATGCTCCTACACATCGGCTGCGTATAGCCTGGAAATAGACACTTTTGCTGAACTCAATGCTCTCGATGCTGCTCAAGACTTATGCGCTGGGAATGAACTTTCGGTTGCGAACTTGCCTAACGTTGTTGAGGCATGGTGGAATGAAACGGAATCCACGCTGTCTTTGGGAATCGAAACCAGCGGCACCTATACTGTGCAAGCAATTAACCAAAACGGCTGCGTACTTTCTGATACTACAGAGGTTACTATTGTGGGCTTAGCGCCTGAAATAGCCGTGGTTGAACCTCCCGTTTACTGCCAAAACGCGCCCATGGAAGTGTATGCATCTGTTATTGCTGATTCACCTATTGCGTCTTACACCTGGCAATTGAGTAACGGGGAAGTGTACGAGGGTGCAAATGCGGTATTTACCCCTGCATCCTTTGGTAACTTTACTCTCAGCGTCACAGTGCAAACCGAGGCCGGATGCAGCAATACGAGTTCATTGGATAGATATACACATCCGAACCCCACCGGAAATATTACTTCTTCTTTAGCGTGCAGCGCTCAAGCGGTTCAGTTCAGCACTGTGCCTCAAATACCTGAAGGAACGGTTTTCAGTGCCAATTGGAATTTTGGAGGACAAAGTGCGGCAGGCTTTTCCGCTTCTTTGGCTGCTCCAGGCGTTGGTTTTCATCCGGTGTCGCTTGAATTAATGAGCGCGGCGGGCTGTTTCCAAACCATCAATCAACTTGTACAGGTGTACCCAACTCCTGAGGTACAAATGGCTGCCGCAAATGTATGCAGTGGAAGTTTGGCTGAATTTGAAGGGTCTGCTGATGTTGCTATTGCCGCCTGGTATTGGGCTTTTGGAGATAATACTACTTCAACCCAGCAGAACATAGCTCATTTATATCCCGGCAGTGGAGAGTTTTTTGTAACCCTGGCTGCTACATCATCAGCCGGATGTGTAGGCACCACTGGTAATACGTTCACCGTTTTTCCGAATCCGCATGCTGACTTTGAAGTTTCCAATGCCTGCGTTGATACTCCGTATCCGGTTTTAGAGTCAAGTACCTCGGCCGTAGACCCTATTGTTTCATGGGAGTGGGTGGTGAATGGGGCAGAGCTCTTTGCAGGTCCGGATATCAGTCCTGTCTTTACCCAAGAAGGCTTTAGTTCTATTCAGTTGACAATCACCACTCTCAATGGGTGTACCGATGAGATTACCAGACAAATTCCAGTGTTCGGATTGCCAGAGGTAAGCTTTGTGGTTAGTCCAGCCATCGGAAGTCCGCCATTGCTGGTTTCGTGCAACAACACTTCTGAGCCAGGGCTTCAATTTGAATGGGATTTTGGAAATGGCGATGTTTCTCAAGACCAACACCCAGAGGCACTTTTCGTGGATGAGGGAACATACATCATTCAGTTGGTTGGTACCAACAGCAATGGATGCTCTGCTAGAGCAGAAGGAAGTGTTTTGGCCACAGATCCTATTACCGATATTCAGCTTTTGAATGTTGTGACCACAGAAACTTCGCAGGGAACAGAACTGACATTGCTTGTGCGAAACAATGGAAATTACACCCTTAACAAGGTGCAAGGACAGGTGGAAGTGAACAAAGAATTGCTTTTTTCAGAGGCGTTTGATGTGGACATGCAGCCAGGTGAGGTGGCTGAAGTGACCTTTGCCGCGCGGCTGAATAAGTGGAGTTTAACAGATATCGTTTGTTTGCAGGTAGAAGTTGCAGAGGCGTTGAGTGCTGATGAAGAGCAAAAGGACAACATACAGTGCAAGGCTGTTGAAGCCGAAACGCGGATCGTGTCTATTTTTCCACAGCCCCTTCCGCAGGGTACTGCTTTAACGATTGGAGTGGTGCTTGAGGAAGCGGAATGGGTTGACTTAAGGGTATATGGCGC
>JBJOIB010000099.1:0-5143 GCA_046047375.1 Bacteroidota bacterium | reverse complement strand
TGCGAAATATCCCAGTTCGTTTTCATTTCGCATGGCCCACAAGTCTTTTTCAATGGTGCTCTCGGAAATGTTTTCGCCCAAGCTTCCGTACAGAGCTTCTTCACAAGCTTCCCTTAATTTTTCTTTGTTTGGGAATGGGCTAGCGGAGTTTGTCAGGCAACGATCGATGATTCGGTATCTGAGGAGTGCGTATTTATTGGCGGGCATGAGTATGGTTTGAGGCGACAATTTAGGGAAAGTTTGGGCGGGCGGGTGAAGAAATAAAACGAAGCCAGTCTTATTATCGAGAAGACTGCCACTGGTTAAGTAAAATACATCTATAAAGTTTTACCGCGGTTCTACAAAGTTGTCAAGACGTTTTGATTGAAGTTCTTTCTGGATATTTAATTTGGGTCTAGTAATAACATTAAGTCATGGAAAACTACACCAGTCATCTGCGCGACTTTGAACGCCAGTTCCCAGATTCCGATACACTCATTAACCACTTAGTAAAGGTGCGTGAAGCCATAGGTGTTTTCAATCCCGAACGGCCTGAATGTGATTTTTACTATGTACCCACTCAAAAAGCTTGGCGATGTCGTAAGACTAAATACCGTCAAACACTCAAAAAAGGAAATTTCATGGAGGGTAGTAAAATGCCCATCTACATATGGTTTAAGATGCTCTATCTGGTAAGCCAGGCTAAGCTCGATATATCTGCACTCACTCTGCAGAAGTTGCTTGGTATCAAGACATATGAAACAGCTTTGTATATGTATCTCAGAATCAAGGAGTTCATTGCTGATGAGGTCGAAAAGTATTATGCCAAAGGATTGTTCGAAACCTGCCGTGGGGCAGAGGCTCCATGTGAGATGAAGGAGAAAACATCAGATGGTAAGTATTTGGAGCGGAACATACTTCTATTATCTCAGAAAAAAGCGAATCCCGAGTTTCCAACCACAAAAGTGATGATGCTGTTGCTGGAGCCACAAGCCAATAATTTAGTTTCTGGCAAGAATCCAGAGCAACTGCAACCAAGTAAGCGATTCAAAAAGGTTCTTAGAAATCGACATTTGGCTTTTGAACCGGTGTATTCAGCGGCAGAGAAATTCAAACCGAATGTTGATTGGATAAGGAATGCATACTTTAATGTTAAGGTAGTTTTAGAAGGTGTTCATAAGCGAGTTAGTGTATGGTATGCTCAGCTGTACTTGATGGAACGCACGTTCAAACATATTCACCGTAATAATCAGAACATTTTTGAAACCCTTGTCAATCGGGCTATGCGGCCTAGGGTGGCACTCTCCTCGATAATAAGAGATTTGGAAAATGAAAGTTCTTTGTCAAAACCTCCAAATCCCCCCTCATCCAATATCCCATAGGTTCACCTCTCACCGCCCTCACCGCTTGAATCACGTTGGTCTGCTCAAATAGTAAACTCCATGCGTGGTGTTTCATGGAAACCATCCGCCTTCACTGCCAATGAAAGTTGCTTAACCCCATAAAAAAAAAAGGATCCCCCTAGGAGGATCCTCTTACCTTAACCAAACCAATTCAGAGGGTGTTACCGTATGTCGATCTTTTTGAACTCTGGCTCTTTCGGGGTCTCACGCGGAAGAACCACGGTAAGTATGCCCTGCTCATAAGTCGCGTCTATCGATTCTTTCCGAATATTTTTCGGCAATGTGAAACTCCTGCTGAAACTAATAGCACTAAACTCTCTAAAGGTGAACTTGTGGTCCTCTTCTTCTGTCTTTTCTTCTTTCTTCCCCGACAATAACAGTGTCTGCCCTTTCAGTTCTATCTGGATATCCGATTTGTTGAATCCCGGAACCGCAAGCTGAATCTCATACCCGCTCGGGGTTTCTTTAACATTGGCAGCTGGAGAAACGCTGTCCTGCTCCCGCATAAATAAATCTTTTGAAAAAACGTCGTCGAAAAATGTGTTCAACATGGTCGGACGAGAAGTGCGATATTTTACAAGTGTCATAACGTGTTTTTTTATGGTTACGACTCCCCACGCTCAACTCCCATGCCTTCAACTATTTGTATGTCAAAAATGGAAGAATACAATAAGATACATGTCAAAACGGCAGTGTAATGAATGGATAAATGTCAAAATGGCAGTAGGCTAATGAGCTTAGGGGCTAAAAGCGCCAGAATGGGCGCAACTCCCAATGAAGGGAGAAGATTGATTAGCCGCAAAGAGGTTAAAGATAGCATGTTAAGGCCCAAGCCAATCATCAAAAGCCCGCCAGTTGCTGCTAACTCTGTCTGAGGTGACCCAGCTATAAGCGGTGCTAAATAACCTGCCGATAAAGTAAGGCTGCCCTGATAAAGAAAAAGCGGAATGATGGCCAACAAGATACCTCTTCCAAAGGCCGCCGTTAATGCCATGGATGAAAATAAATCCATGAGCGACTTGGTCATCACAATTTCTCGCTTGCCACTTAGTCCTTCTTCGAAACTCCCTACAATCGACATAGCGCCAATACAGAACATAGCAAATCCGGTAACCATCAACTGCCCGGGCTTCTGAGTGCCGCCAATCTCTTCTGTCTTCCCGGCCAAAAGGCGATCCAATCGCTGCTGAAGTTGAAATCCCTCACCGATAACAATCCCAAGGGAAATCGACATAACCAGAATAAGTGGGTTTTCGGATGCTAAAGCCATGCGGAGGCCCAAATACAATGTAAAAAGCCCAAGTCCTTGAATAACTCCTGCTGAAACGCGCTCCGGCAAACGATCCTTTAAGGCTAAACCTACCAATCCTCCAACTAAGACAGTCGCGGCATTGAAAATGACTCCAATCATGAGGCAAGTATACGCATTCGGTCGCAGGATTGATTCGGTTCGTTACCTTTGCCCCGATGAAATTTTCAGTAGTATCTTCTGACCCTCTGAGCAAAGCGAGGGCAGGGGTGTTGGAAACAGACCATGGACCTGTTGAAACACCGATGTTTATGCCGGTTGGAACGGTCGGAACGGTGAAGGCTGTGCCGCAGCACGATTTGTCAAATGACATTGGAGCGCAAATTATTCTTGGTAATACATACCATTTGTACCTCCGCCCCGGTGTCGATATTATCAACAAAGCAGGCGGGCTCCACAAATTCATGCATTGGGATAAACCCATTCTCACTGACTCGGGTGGATATCAGGTCTATTCGCTTTCCGGAATTCGTAAGATTACTGAAGATGGTGTCAAGTTTAAATCGCACATCGACGGTTCTTCGCACATCTTCACCCCTGAATACGCCATCGATATTCAACGAAACATTGGGGCGGATATCATCATGGCTTTCGATGAATGCACTCCTTATCCATGTGAGTTCAAGTATGCCCGCGAATCCATGGAGATGACGCATCGCTGGCTCAAACGTTGCATCTCCCGGATGGATGAAACCAATCCCAAGTACGATTACCAACAAGCGCTGTTCCCTATCGTTCAAGGAAGTACTTTCCCCGAGCTGCGCAAGCAATCCGCTGAGTTCATCGCGGAACAAGGTGCCTTCGGAAATGCGATAGGTGGCCTGTCTGTTGGTGAGCCGCATGAAGATATGTACGCTATGACTGAGTTGGTTTGCGACATCCTTCCCGCTGATAAACCACGCTACCTAATGGGGGTCGGAACACCTGCTAATATCCTCGAAGGTATCGCCCTTGGAGTAGATATGTTTGATTGTGTAATGCCTACGCGTAATGCCCGAAATGCTCACCTGTTCACCAAGAATGGGGTCATGAACATGAAAAATAAAAAATGGGCAGATGACTTTTCTCCGCTCGATCCGGATGGCGAAAGCTTTGTAGATACTTTCTACACAAAGGCTTATCTGAGGCATTTATTTGCAGCAAACGAAATGTTGGCATTCTGGATAGCTAGTGTCCATAATCTCGCGTTCTACCTATGGCTCGCCAAGGAAGCCCGCACTCAAATTTTGGCAGGCACCTTCCTTCCATGGAAAGAAAAGATGGTTAAACAAGTTTCGCAGCGCCTCTAAATGAAGCTTCTCGATAGGTATATCATCAAGAAATTCCTCAGCACCTTCTTCTTTATGATTGGTGCTTTCTGCATCATCGCAGTCGTCTTTGACCTTTCCGAAAATGTCGATGACCTCGTAGCCAATGAAGCACCTCTCGATGAAATTATCTTCGAATACTACTTGAATTTTTGTCTCTATTTCGGAAATATGCTGAGTTCGTTTATTGTCTTCCTGACAATAATCCTTTTCACGAGCCGGATGGCCCAGCAAACTGAAATCGTGGCGATTCTTTCCGGTGGAGTGAGTTTTAACCGTCTTCTAAGGCCTTATTTTATCGCTTCTTCTTTCCTGGTAGCTCTTTCTTTGCTCATTGCGCACGTATTGCTGCCAGAAGCGAATAAAACCAAGGTGGATTTCGAATTCAGGTACATCAAAACCAAATTCATCGTTGCGGATCAAAACCTTTATCGCGAAACTGAACCCGGTACAATTGTCTACTTCAGAACCATCACAGCCGATAAAAATGTTGGCTATAAATTCGCCTTGGAGAACTGGAAGAATGGTGCACTAGTTCGAAAAATAATGGCTGCAAAGGCGACTTATGTCGATTCAACTGATTCCTGGTTGCTCAATTCAGCGCGAATTCGCGACTTCTATCCTGATGGAACGGAAGACGTTCGAATAGTCGGGTTGTTGGATACAACGCTGAATATGAAATTCTCTGACTTCGCCCAACGGAATGAGATTGTGTCTACAATGGGCTATACCGAATTGAATAACTACATCCAAGAAGAAAAACAACGTGGCTCAGGGAATGTGGCATTTATCGAAATCGAAAAGTATTCGCGGACTTCCAACGCTTTTGCCATCTACATTTTAACGCTGATAGGCGTGTCGATAGCATCGCGTAAAGTAAGAGGAGGAACGGGATTGCACCTGTTTTTTGCTGTGGTAATTGGACTTACTTATATCTTCTTCCTGAAAATGACCACGGTGGCGGCTACAACAATCGGTCTTCCTGCGTACATAGCTGTTTGGGTGCCGAACTTCCTTTTCGCGATCCTAGGAGGAATTATTTTCTTCCGCGCGCCGAAATAATCAAAGTTCGAGAACGGCCTTAAACCAATGTTCAGGAGTGTCTGGAAGAGTAGGTAGGGTTTTGTAAAGCCCGTAAACGGCTG
>JBJOIB010000098.1:0-9727 GCA_046047375.1 Bacteroidota bacterium | reverse complement strand
GAAACGTATTATTTTCAGTACGAAAAAGCCGCGTTATAAGCGCAATAAGTCTAGAAAGATTGTGTTCTAATCCTTCGCATCTTATGGATGCGTTATCACTCTTCATTTTAGTATCGAAAATGGGTTCTAGTGCTCAAATCTGGACGAAATTTCAGTTATCCGCATGAATGCCAAAGTCAGAACTGACGTGGGTTTCAGAAGGTTGATATTGAAAAGGGTAGTGGGATTGACCTAGCGAATTTCCTCGGGAGATAATAAAGTGCTTCAGATGCGATGGTAACCAATTTTTCAGTTATCCGCAAAGCTGCCAAAGTCAATACTGGCAAGGAGTTTAGATGAGAGAGTGTTCAAAATTTACTCTGTTGTAGCCCCAATTCTTCATTCAAATTTAAGCTCGGTTTCCTTGCGAATTTCCACACATCCATGTCCTTCGCTTAGCCTGTAACGAGCGTAAAAGACCTTATTTCAGTGTAGACAAATTGCGAAATATTTCGCCAATTACAGGTTAATAGTGCTTTTGTAAGCATTTGAAAATGAGTGTGTAAGATGTGTTTTGGCAGCTTTGCGGATAACTGAAAAGTGTACCTAATGTATGTTGTCTGGACAAAAAAAAAGGGCCGTCCCGCAAGACAGCCCTTCCTGATCAGAATCTCTTCTATTAGTTCAACGCATCCTTAAAGTTGCGGAACTCCATATCTTTCTGAGCCTTTGCTTTCAAAGAACCGTCTTTGTCAAACGCTTTCTTCAAGTTGCTCGCAACGTCTGCTCCTGAGTTATCACGTGCAGCAATAACCGCGCGCAAGTAGTAAGCGATTGCGCTCTCATCGCCTGAAGCTTCCATAGTCGACTTCGCGCCAGATGTATCGCCATTCAATAGCTGAGCCAACGCAACGTTGAAGGTCTTGTTGCCAGACATGTTCGAAATAGCACCAGCATAGTCGCCATTTTGGATTTGTACAATGCCTTTGTTGTACTTCACTTCAGGACCTGCGCTCATAGCCTGGCCGTAGTTCTGAAGCGCTTTTGAACGATCTCCTTCAAGACGAGCAATAGCACCTAGGTTGTTCAAGGTAACAGGGTTGCTTTCAATAGAAAGAGCCTTGTTGAACGCCTGCTTCGCTTCACCCATCTTGTTCTGCATCATCAAGCAGTAACCAACGTTGTTCGCTCCGCGGTAGTCATTAGCATGAACACGCTCTGCACTGCGGTAAATCTCCAATTTGTCATTCAACCCGTCAAACAATGTAGCAGCATACAACAACTCCTCAATGGTCAAGATATCAGGATTCGATTTAGCCAACTGGCGCAACTCTTCATCCGTGTATCCTTCAACATTGTAGTTTACTGCAATTTGTGAACGACGCAAAGCAGGAAGAATCTGCTTCTCAACCTCTTGGTAGGTTTTTGCCATGTTCTTGATTTCCTGCTCACGCTTGTCTTTGTCGGCGTACATCTCAAGAACACGAAGAATCAAGTTCTTGTCTTCAATAGATGAAGCGTTCATCATTTCTTTGAATCCGTCCCAGTCTTCACCTTTTGGAACATTCTTGAAGAATTGATCCGCATTGTCAACAGCGATTTTTTGCTTCTTCATCTCAGCAGCAATCACCTTGTTAGCAGCTTCAGCACGCTCTTGTGCCAAATTCTCGTTCAAACTGATTTCACCTTCTGGCGATGCGTATGCTTCAACAACAGAACCAGTAATAACAATGCTGTCAGATTTAGAAGCTGTTTTGATGAAAGCCATCAAATCTTTGATGTCTTGATCTTTCAACTCGTTCGAACGCAAGTTTGATGAGTTGTAGTCAAAATTGATCACCGCTTCTTTGGTGAAAGACATCACGCGTTGGAAATTGTCTGATGCAAGCAAGAACTTGTCATCACTCTGTACCAAATATGCTGTGGTTATAACACCTGTTCCGATTGGAAGTGGATCGAAGGTAGCTGTTTGTGAACCTTTAGATCCGCTAATGCGCAACTCCAAGTTCGAAACCTCCATTCCAGAAGTAAAGGCGATTTTATCAGTGTAGTTGAAGCTTTTTCCAGCGTCGTAAGGAATAACCTCATAGTTCCCAGCTGCATCTTCACCTTGATAACCTTTCTTGTCGAAAGCAGTTTCACCACCTTCGTAAACGAGCACCGGTGTAGCTTCCACGATCACTTTCTTGTGGAAGTACTTCTCTGGAAATTTCCCAGTCACTTTCAGCTCAATGCTGTCGCCACGAACAATCAGTGGTTCTGGCTCAGCTTTGGCATTCAGTTCTTCGATGTGTTTTTCCATTTTGCCTAAACCACCACAAGCAGTAATGATCACAGCAACAAGGGAAAGGAGAGAAAAGACAATAAAATTAGTCGTTTTCATTGATATGTGTTTTTGTTAATTGGTGCTTTCAATTTGTAAAAGTCGTGCAAAACTACGTCAGTTATCTGATTATCAAAAGGAGTTGTTTGAACTTCTTTGTTGATAATCGTTAACAAAGGTGTTTTTTCAGGCTTTTATGACATTACAACCCCCATTGAGCTGAACTTCTTAATGCGTTGCTCAATGCGCTTTTGTGGCTCTATGGCGCTCAGTTTCTCGAGGTGCTTAACTATTTCTTTCTTTACTAAGGCAAATGCCTCATCAGGATTGCTGTGTGCTCCCCCAAGTGGTTCTTTGATAACTCCGTCGATGAGTTTGTGCGATAACATGTCTTCACTGGTGAGCTTCAACGCATTGGCCGCTTCTACCTTGTGATCCCAGCTGCGCCATAGAATGGTAGAACAGTTCTCTGGGGAAATTACGGAGTACCAAGCATTCTCCAACATCAACACTTTGTCGCCAATTCCAATGCCCAAAGCACCGCCAGACGCGCCCTCACCAATAACAATGCAAATTACCGGGACACGCAACTTCATCATTTCATACAAATTCCGCGCAATGGCTTCTCCTTGTCCGCGCTCTTCTGCTTCCAATCCCGGAAAAGCTCCAGGGGTGTCAATAAAGGTAACGATGGGACGGTTGAATTTCTCTGCCAACTTCATCAAGCGCAGCGCTTTGCGGTAGCCCTCAGGGTTGGCCATCCCGAAGTTGCGGTACTGACGCATCTTGGTATTGATTCCTTTCTGCTGACCTATAAACATCACGGGTTGACCTTCCAACATGCCGAAACCTCCAACCATGGCCTTGTCATCCTTTACAGTGCGATCACCATGCATCTCCATGAAGGTGCCTTCAGAAAGCGCATTGATGTACGCCAAGGTGTACGGCCTATTGGTATGCCTGCTCACTTGAACGCGCTGCCAAGGTGTGAGATTACTGTAAATCTCGTGTGTTACTTCTTTGATCTTTTTCTCGAGTTCCTTCTCTGTTTGCGATATATCAACCTGGCTTGTTTTGTTGATTTCACGCGCCTTTTCTAACTGCTCATGCAGTTGTTTTATCGGTTCTTCAAAGTCGAGGTATGTGGTCATACATGCTGGGTTAAGGGGCGCAAGTTACAAAATCCATAGAACCGCAAGCGCTTCCGCATGGTTACTTGCGATTGGCTAAAAAACGAATCAACTGCTCAACGGCCTTACCTCTATGTGATATCCTGTTTTTCTCCTCTTTGCTCATCTCCGCAAAGGTGATCGGGTATCCCTCTGGTCGAAACACTGGGTCATAGCCAAATCCCTCATCTCCGCGCTTTGCCGTGGTGATCTCCCCAGCCGCAATGCCCTCAAAATGATGCTCAACACCATCTACAATCAAGCAAATATCGGTGCGAAACTGCGCTTTTCTATTTGGGTTAGATCCTAACTCTTCTAAGAGCTTGTTCATATTGGCAGCCGGATCTTTATCTTCTCCGGCATACCGCGCTGTATGAACGCCCGGAGCACCTCCCAACGCTTCTACCTCGAGTCCTGTATCATCGGCAAAACAGTTTACCTTGTAGCGCTCAACAACATACCGTGCTTTCAATGCTGCATTGCCTTCCAGGGTGGGTGCGTCTTCCGGAATTTCTTCAGTACATCCGATGTCGCTCAAGGTCACTACCTTATATTTTCCGGCCAACATGCTTTCTATCTCCGCTGCTTTATTCGCATTGTGCGTCGCAAACACCAAAGTTTCTAACTCCATATTTCTCGAATAATTTTTCCGTTTTTCATCGCTATCGGAGCAAAAATAACCTCTTTTGGCCGCTCGGTAGGTTTTAGTTTCGCGCATACAGCGCGGATGTCGGCTTCGGTCATGGCCCCGGGTTCAATTACAAGCACTACCGCACTGCCAAATGTTGGGTGAGGAACGCTGCCAATGTAAAACGGATGCGGAATGGATGTGGCTAACAGCCGCTCTACCTCTTCAGCTTGTATCTTCACTCCACCTGAATTGATCACGAAATCTGTTCTGCCGATCCACCGAAACTCGGTGCTACTCACTTGCTCTATGAGGTCGTTGGTGTGTACATCTTCTAGTCCGGGAATCTGCACCACAGCGCAGCCACGCTCATCAAGAAGCAAGGTATAGGGCCTAATCACTTCAAAAACGGTGGAAGTGACTGGTGATAGCTTTCGCAATGCCACATGACTCAGTGTTTCGGTCATTCCGAATGATTCAAAGGCATGCAAGCCATGCTCCACCAAACGCGCTGTCAAAACCTGGCTCACGGGTGCCCCTCCAATAAGGATGTGTTTTATTGATTGCAAACCTTTCAAACGCTCGTCTAACAGGCGCTGTAGCTGGTGCGGTGTGAAGGCGGCGAAATCAAATTCAGCACTTATTTCAGGCACCCCGGTTGGTTCAACACAGTGCAATGTCCATCCGCCGAGTAAGGCGCGGTATAGCATCATCTTGCCCCCGGTCTTATCTGCCGGTAACGCTAGTAGGGCCCGAATCTGACCGTTGAAACCGAAGAATGAGGCTGTTGCATCGGCACTCTGTTTCACCAAGTCACGACTAAAACGCACTTCTTTGGGTAATCCTGTACTGCCGGATGTGGTAAAGGATAGATCTGACTCCTGTTGCCACTCCAAGAGTGCATCATAGATGTTTTTTTTCCATGCAGCATCTTGAGGAAAGCCAAAAAGGACTTCACTTGAAAAAATCTGGTTGTCTATCAGGATGGTAGCTGCCATGGTTCTGACGTGTAATGCAAATGCCCCTGTTTAACAACCAAAGGCGATGGTATGTTGTTGGTGTACAACGAACCCGTGCCCAAGCCCTGTGGAAGAGGGTTGTTCTTGGTGGCTGCCCATTGAGCGATGGCGTTTAATCCGATGTTCGACTCTAAAGCCGATGTGGCCCACCAACCAATCTTTAAATCGCTCGCTTTGGCAATGATCTGCTCGCAAGCGGCCAATCCACCATGCAGACTCGGTTTCAGAATCACATAATGTGGACGAATGAAATCCAGCGTTTCCTCAGGATGATCATTCGCTATCAACTCTTCATCGAGTGCAATGGGAATAGGACTTTCAGTTACCAACTTCCGCATTTCGTTGTGCTGATTCTGACGAATGGGTTGTTCTATCGAGTGAACGTGGAAGGGCGCAAGCTTCTCCAGTTTCTGCAAGGCTTCGTCGGCCCGAAATGCGCCATTGGCATCCAACCGCAGTATGTACTGATCTGGGGGGTAGAGAGTTCTGAACCATTCCAAAACACGCAATTCATCGGCAAAGTCAAGGGCCCCAACTTTCATTTTTATCACCTTGAATCCTTCGCTTATTTTCTCGCTGGCTTGCTTTTTCATGCTCTCAGGCTGATCCATCCAAACCAAACCATTGATAGGAATCGCAGACAATCCTGAGGTAAAGGAAGACGGAAACAGCACCAAAGGGTCTTGAGCTTGCAATGAAAGCAGGGCGGTCTCAAGGGCAAAACGCAACGCCGGTTGTGTATGTGCGTCTGGCAATGGTGTAGCGGTAGTAAAACCTGTTCTCGCCAAGGTTTGGAGCGAACGCAGAGTAATTTCTGAGGTCTCCGGACTGAGTCCTTCGATGATAGAAACCTCTCCAATACCCGTTTTCTCTTCATGCCGCAAATAGAGAAGCCAACTTGGTTTGGTGGTCAACACATCCCGCGAGGTGCGTGCCGGACGTTTGAATTGAAGGGGATGCGGACGAAATGAAACTTCTATTTTCATCACGAACCGGTTACAAGCCGCACAACTCGCTCCACAGGATTCAGTAAGAAGAACTTTGACTTGCTGAAAAGGAAGTACGGCAAAATTACAAGACCTGCAATTCCCACACTCACACCCAAGCGTACCCACGATTGAGTGGCCGCACCAAAGAGTGCATTGCTCGCAAGAAATAGCAAGATGTAAAGCAGCATCACCGAGTATTTGCTTTTGCTCAGATGCCTTATCCCCGGCTTGGATGCCAGGTTTTGAAATCGGGTGGTGGCCCAGTTGTTAAAGTCGGTGAGCACAATGCTCAGTCCCATGATCGCGATAAAAAAGCCAGGAAAGGAGATCATGAACAGTCGTAATCCTTGCGGCAAAATGCTCTTGTTGAACATCACAATGCTCCGCACCTCTGTCATAAATCCAATCAAAAGTCCTAAAAGCAAGGCCGCGATTCCTACAATAAGGTGCAAAATGGATGACGCGCGGCGAATGAACTCTAAACGACTAACCAACACTCCTGCAAGGTAAAACGAGGCCCAGGGAAGAAAGGCGTAATAAGAGGTCTTTAAAGGGTATTGAATGACTTGCGATGGGAGATACCCAGGGGCCTGAATCAACAAATCAAGGCGCACTTCTGTGAACAGAGCAGAATAAGCACCATACAATACAATGGCAGACAGAGTAAAAGAAATGATGCTCGTTGTGAACACGATCAGAACTGAACTCACTATCGATAGCGCCGCTAGGAGCATAAAAGGATTTGAAATGGAAATAAAGCTCAGTGGAATGGCAATGACAAGAAAAATCAATCCTTTCTTGAACAGGTACACTTGCAGGTTCCACACATTCATGCCTGACCCGGCAGCAAGAGCTGTGGTAAGACCGTTCATAAAAAGAAAAAGCGCAAATGCTGAGTCGAAAACCAAATGATATTCATTGTGTAACACATCATGAACACCGCCAGCGGTTTCCAACAACCCAAATGTTATGAGAATAAACGGTAACAGAAGGGCGTAGATGAAATCTATTCCTGCTATTCGTGGAGCTTTCATTTCAGGGCATTAGACGGTGCCAAGGTACGGTACTTTACATAAAATCTTTGTAGGAATGCAACTTTTGTCGCTTTTTGCGATCAATTCCAAACAAGATTTACCAGGAAAATGGTCAAGCTGATCCCAAAGGTGCTCAACGCAATTTTCTTCAGCTCAGGGTCTAAATCCTGCGGTTGAGCAGTGGTAAATACACGCCTCAGATGAGCAGCATGAACAGGCAACCACAGAAAAACAAGGTAATAGTGGATGCTTCTGTCGGAAATGATTCCATAAAAAAACAAACTCAACCAGCCCACCAAAAACAACAACGTATGATACTTGCGTGCTGCCTTGGCTCCCAAGCGTACCACCAAGGTTATCTTTCCGGTTTTCGCGTCGTTCACAACATCGCGCATGTTGTTAAGGTTCAATACCGCGGTAGCAAATGATCCAATAGCCGCTGCGGGCAACAGAAAGTAAAACTCTGATTCTTTTTGCAGTAAAAAGGCGGTACCGGCAACGCCGGCGATGCCGAAGAAGAAAAAAACGCTCACATCGCCCAAACCTTTGTATCCGTATGGATTTCTTCCTGCCGTATAGTGGTAGGCCGCCAATATGGCCAGTGTCCCAATACCTAAAAACACAAGCAAATGAAGGCTGTATGTAGCCCATGGAAAGGCAATGAACAGTAGCAAGATGCCTGAAATAAGACTCAAAGCACCGAAAGCAAGTGTAGCACGCATCATGGCTTCAGGTGAAATAACGCCAGATTGAACTGCGCGCTTCGGACCGATGCGATCCTCTGAATCAGCGCCGTTTTTATAGTCACCTAAATCGTTCGCAAAATTACTGAGCACCTGAAGCAAAAAGGTGGTGCACAGCGCCATCAGTACAATTTCGGTATACTGCTCAGTGGAGGGATGCACCATCGCACTTCCCGCGAGGATTGCGGAAAACGAAAGGGGCAATGTGCGAAGACGCATGGCCGAAATCCAGCTTTTCAAAGCTATAGGTTGTGCAGGTTCCAATACGTTGGCTTTTAAAGAAAGGGATTTGTTTCGATGCAAAAATAGCGAATAGTGCTAAGCACGAATAAAAAAAGCCGGTGGTGAACCGGCTTAGTTTGTCATGGGAACTTCGGAAATTTCTGAAAATCAGGATCCCGCTTCTCCAAAAATGCATTTTTACCTTCTTGCGCTTCTTCCATGAGGTAGTACATCAAGGTTGCATCGCCGGCAAATTCCATTAAACCACGCTGCCCATCCAACTCGGCATTCAAACCGCGCTTAATCATGCGAATGGCCAATGGCGAGCGTTTCATGATGGTCTTGCACCAACGCACGGTCTCATCTTCTAATTCGGCCAACGGAACAACTTTGTTCACCATGCCCATCCGTTCAGCTTCTTCTGCGGTGTATTGCTCACATAAAAACCAAATCTCACGGGCTTTTTTCTGGCCAACGTGGCGAGCAAGGTACGATGAACCAAATCCGGCGTCAAAACTGCCCACCTTTGGACCTGTTTGTCCAAAACGTGCGTTCTCACTCGCAATGGTCAAATCGCACACTACGTGTAACACGTGTCCACCGCCTATAGCATATCCATTCACCATGGCAATTACGGGCTTAGGCAACGAGCGTATGAGCTTATGTAAATCTAAAACGTTCAAACGCGGCACGCCATCACCACCAATGTATCCACCTACTCCTTTTACATTCTGATCTCCCCCTGAACAAAAGGCTTTGTCGCCCTCTCCGGTTAGCACAACAACGCCAATATCACCTCTTTCGCGAGCTATATTCATGGCGTCAATCATCTCGATGTTGGTCTCCGGACGAAATGCGTTGTAAACCTGCGGACGGTTGATGGTTATTTTAGCAATGCCTTCAAAAAACTCAAACCGAATATCTTCGTACTCCTTAATGGTTGTCCAATTACGTTGTGACATATGTATCAGTTGTTACTTGTTTTCAATGTTTTAAAAAAGGTGCGCAGCAACTCATCGTTAGGGGTTTGGCGTGTATCAACTTCGAGCAACTGAAGGTCTCCAGCAAACAGCTCCTCCAAGGCTGATTGCAGTCTAATTTCGTTGTCCACACACGCATAGCTCAAACCAAAATGAGCAGCGGTGTGCTCCATGGTTCGATTGTGCCGCGCCTCAAAAATCGATTCACAGGCTCCGCTCTGACGTGGCCCATCTATGATCCTGAAAATACCTCCACCTCCGTTATTGATGACGATAATGCGCAGATTATCAGGTAATTGTTCCTGCCACAATGCGTTGATGTCGTACAAATATGACATATCACCCGTAATCAATACCACAGGTTTGTCTACCACTGAAGCCATTCCCGCTGCCGTGGAGGTGGAACCGTCAATTCCACTCGTACCTCTGTTTCCATAGTAGCTAAGATCGCTGCGTGGGTCGAAGAGTTGGATGTACCGCACAACGGATGAGTTGCCCATTTGAAGCACGCTGTGAGGCGGCAAAGACTTCAATATGGTGCCAAAAGCTTGCATATCACACCAGCCTAATGCATCAACACGGGGTTCTTGCGTGGCAGAAAGGTTCCGATTGCGCTCCTTGAAAGGAACTGAATAAGATCC